>DATIOH010000019.1:0-5506 GCA_035473375.1 Nocardioidaceae bacterium
CCATCGAAGCTGACGCCCGCCATGTTCTTGCAGGTCTTCTGGGGCCCGCAGTCGTCATCGATGTCGTCGGCCGACTGCCCCTCGGCCGTCCACACGGCGCGCAGGACGTCGACGCTGCTGTCGCGCTGCTCGTGCTGGGAAGTCATGGGGGCACCTCCGAGGTCGGGGACCGTGCCTCCAACTCTACCGGCCGGCGGCGATGGCCTCGGCGAGAACGGACACCGCGATCTCGCCCGGGCTGCTCGCGCCGATGTCGAGCCCCGCCGGCCCGTGGATGCGCTCGAGCCCGGTGACTCCCCGCGCGGCCAGCCAGTCGGCCCGCTGTTGCTGCATGCGCCGCGACCCGAGCGCTCCGATGTACCCGACCGAGCCCTGCAGGGCCGCTTGAAGGACGGTTCCGGCGGCCTCGAGGTCGTGCGCGAACACGACCAGCTTGTCGAGCGCCGAGAGCCCGACGACGGCGCCCTTGGCAGCAGCCGGGTCTCGGTAGGCCTCGACCCTCCACTCGAGGATCGCCGCGCCGGCGACCAAGGCGTCCACAATCGGCCCGCCGCCGACGACGACCAGCCGGGGCACCGGAAAGAGAACCGTGACGACCCTGTCGGCTCCGACGATCGCAGTGCTCACTTCGGCACCGACCGCTTGGGCGACGTCGACGCCGAGCGACGCCGCCTCTTCGGCGACGGCGAGTTCGGCGGACACGACCTCGTCGCCGTACATCCGAACGACCAGCAGCACCGGCTCACGCCGAACCAGGCGGTCCCAGAGTTCCTCGGGCAACGCGGTCGCGGGCATCAGAACGCACTGAGCAGATCCTCCGCGTGCGAAGCCCGCGACGAGGGCGTCCACCTCGCTGACCTCGACGTCGACGAAGCGACCCGTTCCGACGGCAGGCGCGAGGCCAGCCAACTGCACGTCGACCGCGCCAGCGAGCACAGAGCCGACGCGGCCGCCGCCGGGCGTGATCGCGACCGCCATCGACGGGTCCGGTGCCGGCAGGCCGACGGTGGCGACGGCCCAGCCGACCTGCACGTCGGTGTCGGCCCGCAGGCACGCGCGAACGGTCAGCGCGACGTCGTACATGGGGCGAGCATAGGGATGGGCGTCGACGTCAGGCGGGCGCGAACGCCTTCGCGACCTCGACGACGACGTCGTTCGCCTCGCGCTCGCCGACGGACACTCGCACGCCGTCGCCCTGGAACGGGCGCACACTCACGCCGCGCTCGTTGCACGCTGCGGCGAACTCCTCGGAGCGGTCGCCCAGCGCCAGCCAGACGAAGTTGCCCTGGGGGTCGGGAACCGCCCAACCGGCCCCGGCCAGCGCCTCCACGACACGAGCTCGCTCGGCGACGAGCGCCTCGACGCGGTCAAGGAGCTCGCCCTCGGCCGCAAGCGAGGCGACCGCCACGGCTTGCGCGATGTGCGAGACCCCAAACGGCAGCGAACACTTGCGGATCGCCTCGGCAAGCGGCGAGGGCGCGATGGCATACCCGACGCGCAGACCAGCCAGGCCATAGGCCTTCGAGAACGTGCGCAAGACCACGACGTTGTCGCGCCCAGCGGCGATCTCGAGCCCGTCGACGGTCTGCGCGTCGCGTACGAACTCGCGGTAGGCCTCGTCGATCGCGACCACGACGTTCGACGGGACGGCGCTCACGAACTCACGCAGCTCGTCGGCGTGCACCGCCGGGCCGGTCGGGTTGTTGGGCGTGCACACCAGCACCGCCTTCGTCGCGTCGGTGATCGCGTCGAGCATCGCCGGGAGATCGTGTCGGGCGCGCGCGTCGAGCGGCACCGCGACCTTCGTCGCGCCCGTCAGGCCGACGGCAATCGGGTAGGCCTCAAACGACCTCCACGCATAGACCACCTCGTCGCCCTCGACGCAGAGCGACTGCAGCAGGTTGTACAGCACCGCAACGGACCCGGCGCCGGTCGCGACCTGTGCGACGTCGACGCCGACGCGCTCGGCGATGGCGCGATGGAGCTCGTTCGCCGCGAGGTCGGGATAGCGGTTGAGGGTCGCTACGGCCCGCGCCGCCGCGTCGAGAACGCCCGGGAGCGGCGGGTACGGGTTCTCGTTGCTCGACAGCTTGTACGACACCGCTGGCCCGCCGCCGGTCGCCGGAGGCTTGCCGGCCTTGTACGCGGGAATGGAGTCGAGGGCCGGACGAGGTCGCGGAGCGCTCATGCCGAGACACCCTATTCCGACTGCGTAGTGTCGCCTCATGCCAGCCGCCGGGAACGTGCGCCGCGGCTACGCATTGGTGGTAGTCGGCTCGACGCTATTCGTTATCAACGCCGGCGTCTCGCGCGTCATCCAGGCCGCCGGGGTCGACCCGCCGCTACTGACCAGCGTCCGCTGCACCGGCACCGCGCTCGTTCTGCTCGCCGTGGTCGGCGTCCGCCGCGAGCGGCTGTCGATGCCGGGCTCGCTTCGCGAACTCGCTGTCGTGCTGGGGTTCGGCATCACGGGCGTCGCGCTGGTGCAGTACTTCTATTTCGTCGCCATCGACCGGCTGCCCGTCGGCATCGCTCTGCTGATCGAGTTCACCGCACCTGTGCTCGTGGCTCTGTTCTCGCGTTTCGTGTACGGCGAACAGGTCCGGCGGCGGATGTGGCTCGGCATCGGCTGCTCGCTCGGCGGCCTCGCGCTGGTGGCGCAGGTCTGGGCCGGCTTCGTGCTCGACACCATCGGCGTGCTCGCGGGCGTGGCAGCGGCATTGTCACTCGCCACCTACTTCCTGATCGGCGAGCACAGTGTCAGCCTCGACCCACCTCTGCACGTCCTCACGAAAGCCTTCGTCGTCGCCGCGGTCGTCTGGAACGTTCTCGCGCCCGTTACCGGCCTCAAGGACGTCGGGCTCTCGTCCAGCCAGAGCCTCGGCGGCGAGCTGGCGTCGGTGCACGTGCCGTTGTGGGCGCTGATGTGCTGGCTGATCGTGCTCGGCACGGTCGTCCCGTTCCTTGCCGAGCTGTCGGCGCTGCGCTACCTGTCGGCGACCGAGGTCATCCTCATCGGCATGATCGAGCCGGTCGGCGCCACCATCCTCGGACGGCTGTGGTTCAACGAGTCGCTGACCGGGTGGCAGGTCGTCGGCATCGCCACCGTGCTGCTCGGGATCATCCTCGCGCAGACCGCTCGTCAGCTGCCGCCGACGGGTCAACCCGTGCCGGTGCAGTAGCCGGTCATGCTCGGGGACCGACGACCTCGCCGCCAGGCACCAACGCCAGATCGCGACCGATCACGATGTCGATCGGGTTGGTCAGGCAGCGGATCGATCCGCCACCCTTGTGGAACTCGTCGACGCAGACGATCTCGACCTCGAAGCCCGCGTTCTCGATCTGTCTCCGCACGCGCGGCGGGCAGGCCGGGGCGATCACCCGGCGACCGACGACGATCGAGTTCGCGACGAAGGTCATCGCCTCGTCTCCGGTAAGGACGATCGGCTCCGGAACCAGATCGACCATCTCGCGGGCGCTGGTTGCGTCGAATGCCGACGGGCAGACGAGGGCGACCCGCTCGTCGAGCGGGCAGAACGCGAGGTCGAGGTGGTATATCGCGGGATGGGCGATCCGAACGCCGCGCACCCGGATGTCGAGCTCGGCGGCAAGGTACTTGAGGGCGAGCTCGTCCGAACGCGGCCAATAGCCCACGACCAGCTCTCCGCCGAACGGGACGGCGTCGCCGGACTCGAAGAACGGCCCAACACCGTCGCGCCCCAGGAACGACGGACGGAAGCCATGGTCGGAAAACCAGCGCAGGGCAGACCGTGTCTCGGCACGACGCTCTGGGAAGCGCATGTGCGACATGACGACCCGCGCTCCGTCGGGTCCGTTGACGGCGAGGCCGAGGTTCATCGCGTAGACCATGTCTGGCGAGTCCGGCCGCTGAGCGACGGTCTCCACTGTTCCCCCAGCGGCCTCGATCGCGTCCGCGAGCGCGCGCGACTGCGCCATGGCAGCGTGCGCATTCGGCTGCCGCATCAGGTCCATGAACGGGTTGATCTGGTAGTCGATGCGGAAGTGGCGCGGGCGCACCATCAGATACCGGCGCCCCCATTGCAGGGAGACGTCGGCAGGCGCATGGGTCGTCAGCGTCATCGGACTGCTGGCTCCATTTCATCGGATTGTCTGACAATCATCGCAGTATGAGTTTCCCCGCCCACTCGGTCAAGCCGATCCGGGCACACCGGCTCGGTCGATTGCGCGTGGGTAGGGTGACCGCGTCATGTACGACAATCTGAGTGTCGAGCGATCGTCGACCGTCGACCGGGCAGTCGACGAGCTTCGGCGGGCCCTCTTCGCCGGCGAGATCGCCCCCGGCACCCCCTTGCGAGAGGTCGCGCTGTCCGAGGCGATGGGAGTGGCCCGCAGCACCATTCGCGAGGCGCTGAGCGTTCTCGTGTCCGACGGGATGGCGGTACGCGTCACCCACAAGGGCGTCGCCGTCCGCCAGTTGACCGACGACGACGTCCGCGATGTCATCCGAGCGCGACTCGCACTCGAAGGCGCCGGCATGCGCAACTGGCCGCGGGCGACGTCCGACATGCGCGGGGAGCCCCGTCGCGCGCTCGAGCGGTATGCCGCAGTGGCTCGCGAGACGCTCGACGCCGGGGCCGTCACCGAGGCGCACCTCAGCATCCATCGGGCCTTCGTCGGCCTCGCGGGCAGCGAGCGACTGCTGGCGGCCTTCGACTCCATCGCCTCCGAGATCCGGCTCGGCCTCGCCCACCTCGACCGGGTCCGAGGGAACGCCGAGGGTCAGATCGTCGAGCACACCCGCCTGGTCGAGCAGCTCGAGGACGACGCCGTCGACGCCGCCGTCGACGAGCTCGGCAGACACCTCGACGTCGCGCAGGAGTCTCTCCTCGCGGCGACCGGACATGGCACGATCAAGACATGAGTGCTTGGAGCAACCAAGGGGCGACCGGCTGGATTGTCCGGACGATCGCGAACGCATGCGGCCTGGCCGTCGCGGCCTGGCTCTTCGACGGCATCCACATCACCGGATCGTCTGACGGCCGCAAGGCGCTCACCCTGATAGTGGTGGCACTCGTCTTCGGCATCGTCAACGAGTTCATCCGCCCGATCGTCGCCTTCCTGTCGATCCCTCTCTATCTCCTGACACTCGGCCTGTTCTTCTTCGTCGTCAACGCGCTGATGCTGCTGCTGACGAGCTGGGTGGCCGGCAAGTTCGACATCGGTTTCCACGTGAGCGGGTTCTGGACGGCGATCTTCGGATCGATCGTGATCTCGCTGATCAGCTGGTGGATCGGTCTGCTGTTCCCTCGCCCGCAGTCCGAGAAGTTCCACGGCCAAACCTGGTACACGTCCCGCTGATCGACGTGACCCTTCCATCTCCGCGCCGACCCGGCGGCATCTACCGCGTCGCCTTCGTCTGCCTCGGCAACATCTGCCGCTCGCCGATGGCGCATGTGTTCCTCGCGGCGAAGATCGCAGGCTCCGACATCGCCGGCCGGGTCGACGTCGACAGCTCCGGCACCTG
>DATIOH010000020.1:0-5481 GCA_035473375.1 Nocardioidaceae bacterium
GCGGACGAGCGCGGGCGACATCGCGACTGAACGAGTCGTGTTGACCGGGGGCCCGACGCTCGCGGCGGTGGGGTCGGCGGCAGGCGCCCGCATCGTTGCCGGCGGCGCGCGCCATCAGGTCGTCGTCACCGAGGACCACCCCGATCTCGCTCCCGAGCGACTCCCGATGGGCTTCGATATCGCCTACGGGATCTACTGGCGGCCCGAAGAGGGCGGGGTCATGTGGGGGATGAGCAATCCCGACGAGACGCCCGGCGTCGCCCACCAATTCGACTGGGCGTACTACGACCGGATGCGTGCGCGGATCGAGGCGCTGCTGCCGATCACCGCGACGATCGGGCTGCGACGCATCTGGGCGGCGACGATCGACTACACGCCCGACCATCTGCCGATCCTCGGGCCTGCGCTCGACGCCGGCCGCACACCGATCGCGGGAACGACCGTCGCATCGGCGGGCGGCCACGGAATGATGTGGGGCCCCGGCGTTTCGCGCGCCGCCGCCGACCTGGCTCTTGACGGCAAGACCGACGTGGTCGACGTGTCCGATCTCGGCCTCGACCGCTTCGACGACGCCGGCCGCAGCCGACTCCCCGCCGACCCGATTGCCCTTCCGTTCCCCGAGAGTGCCAGCTAGGGCACAAACCCTTGCCTGCCGTGCCACAGTAAGAAGGGATGGCAGAGCTCAAGACTGTGATGGCGATCGCCGCGGCCGCGGCGACGTTCGCGGTCGGGGCCGTGGTCGCGTCGAGCATGTCGAGCTCTCACTCCAGCGCCCTCTCCGACCAGCAGACGGCGGATCATCCGACGACGATGCCCGAGGTCGGCGACTACGCGAATGAGTGGCATGTGCAGACCGCCGTCGCGTCGTACGAGAGCAGGGTGCTGCGGTATGCCCAAGCCGACGACGCCTTCGCCGGCGCACGATTCGCATTCCGCTCAGGGGCGTTCATCCTGTACAGCTCGAGCAAACCGTCGCCGGTCGTCCGACGGCTCCTCGTCGACCCGCCCCTCGACATTCAGGTCACGTGGGTCCGGGTGCCGTTCTCGCGCAGTGAGCTCGACCGCGCAGTGCACCTGCTCCGCCAGGCGATGCCGGCGCGATCGGTCGTCGACTATGCCCCGAACTTCGGTGGTGTCCTCGTCGGACTGCATCCGCTTCCGGCGACGCCGACTCAGCAGGCAAGGCTCTACTCGCGCGCACAGCACGCGACCGACGTTCCGGTGACATTCCTTCAGGCGGGCCTCATCGATCCGATGTAGTGCTCACGCGGGATCATCGGCGACGGTTATGCGACACCGCTCGGCCTCGGAGACGCCGACCGACCTCAGTCGTCGCTAGTGCTTCTTGCCTGCACGAGAGCGTCGACGGCGACCGCGCCCGACGGGCCGCAGATGAGCGGGTTGACGTCGAGGGCCTCGAGCATGTCGCCGAGCTCGACGGCGAGCTGCCCGAGCGCGACGAGAGCGTCGACGACGGCCGCCTTGTCGGAGGCGGGATTGCCTCGAACTCCGCCGAGCAGCGTCGACACGATCTCGAAGTCGTCGACGAGCGCAGTGGCTCTGGCCCGCGAGAGCGGAGGAAGCGCGACGACGCGCTTGCCGACCACCTCGACGAGTGTGCCTCCGACAGCCAGCAGCACGAGTGGGCCGATCAGCGGATCGCGCACGATGCCCAGGGCGAGCTCGACGGGTCCAGACGCCTGACGCTGGACGACGACCCGAGGCCCAAGCCGAGCCGCCATGTCGTCGTACGCCGCGCGGACGGCGTCGGCATCGGCGAGGCCGACCCTGACGCCGCCGACATCCGCCTTGTGGTCGAGCCCCGGCATGTCGGTCTTGACCACGACCGGATAGCCGAGCCCGTCGGCGGCCGCGACGGCCGCGCTGACCTCGGAGGCAGATCGCTGCGCGGCGAACTCGATGCCGTAGTCGGACATCAGCCACGCGACGTCGTCGGCAGCGAAGGGTCCGGCAGCCAACCGAGCCCGCCATCGGGCCGCGCGCGCCTCGTCGACATGCCCCGCGGACGGCACCGGCGGCGGGGTCGCCTGGTTGAGCAGATGACGAAGTGCGCGGGCGCCGCTGATCGTTCCGGCGAGCACGGGGATGCCGATGGCACGGAGTCGGGCCGCAGCCGCGGAGTCGACGGCGCTGGCGACATGGCTTAACACGACGAGTGGTTTGTCGGTCCGCTCGAGCAGCGTCTCCATCGATATCGGGTACGCCTCGTCGCCGTCGTATTCCTCGGCGAGGTCGATCGCCAACGCGACAGCCGAGACGTTGACGTCGTCGGCGAGGACGGTCATGCAGGTCGCGAACAGTTCCTCGGTTCCGGCGCCGGTACCCCACACGTCGAGCGGGTTCGTCGGCGCCAAGCCCTCGGCGAGCACGGCGGCCAAGCGACTGCGGGTCTCTTCGCCGAGCTCGCCGAACGGCAGGCCGACGGAGTCGGCGACATCGGCCATCAGCGCACGCTCGCCGCCGGAGTCGTGAAGCGTGGCGACACCCGTCGCGGGGCCGGTAACCGTCGCCCTCCGGCCGATCGCGAACAGTTCCAGGCTGTCGACGAGCTCGTCGAGGGTGAACACACGATGCACGCCATAGGCGGCGAAGAGCGCTTCCCACGCAGCGTCGTCGCCCGCAAGGGCGCCTGAGTGAGCGGTAACCATCTGGCGGCCGGTCGGCGAGCCGCCGACAGTCAGCGCCACGACGGGGATGTCGCGCTCGAGCGCCCGGGCAAGTCCGGCCCGGAGCCCCTCGGCGTCACGCAGCGTCTCGAGGAAGAGGCCGACGACGCGGGTTTCGTCGAGCTCGACCGCGTAGCGCAGGTAGTCGGCGGCTGTCGTGACCAGCTCCTGGCCGGCGGAGACCACCAGGTTGTAGTCGAGACGGCGGTGGGTGCGCAGCATCGCCGAGAAGACCGATCCGGAGTGGGTGATCAGCGCGATGGGACCAGGTCTGAGGTCGGCCCGTTCGACATAGCCGATGGCGCGGACGCCGCGGGCGAGGTTGACGAAGCCCATGCAGCCGGCGCCGCACAGCGCCATCGATCCGACCGCTGCGGCGGCCGCGATGTCGGGGCCGATGCCCGGCGCAGAGCCGAAGATGACCGCGCCGCCGTCGCCGCGCGACGCCGCGAGCGAGATCTGCTCGACGAGTGCGGTGTCGGGGACGCCGAGCAGCACGAGGTCGACGGGCTCGGGGATCTCGGCCAGTGTCGACACGCAAGGGAGTCCGTTGACCATGTCGTACTTGGGGTGCACGAGATGGACGGTGTCGGCGCCTGTGCTCTTGAGGGCTTCGCGGGTCATCCGGCGTCCGAACGAGTCCGGCCGGTCGCTCGCGCCGACGACGGCGATCGAGCGTGGCTCGAGCATCCGGCGCAGCGCGGGGTCGACATCGGAGCGGTCAGTCTCGGCCGGCGACATCGTGCACTCCTGGGGTTTTTGCTGACAGACGACGGCGTCGCCTCTTTGACTGACTGTTCAGTCTAGATACGTGGTACGGTCCCGGCAATACTCCCGCATCCGATCTCACGAGGATGGCGATCAGGGCCCGATGACGGCGAACGAGCTCAGAGACGCCGGCCGCGATCTCACTGATCAGCGGCGTGACGACATGCTCCGCGCAGCGGCCGAGTTGATCGCCGAGCGCGGCTTCAGCGAGACCCGCATAGCCGACGTCGCCCGACGGGTCGGCGCCTCGCCGGCGCTCGTCATCTACTACTTCGAGACCAAAGACCAGTTGCTGACCGCCGCGCTTCGCCACTCCGAGGACGCGTTCTACGAGGCATGCGCTCGACTCCTGGCGGAGGCAAGCAGCGTTCGCGACCGGCTCGAGATCATCGTCCGGCTCACGTGCACGCCGGACTCGTCTAATCTTCCCGGCGCGTGGGGCCTCTGGTTCGACCTCTGGGCCCAGGCGTTTCGCCACCCGCAGGTGGCCAAGCACCGAGTCGAGCTCGAGCGACGCTGGCGCAAGACGATCGCCGACGTCGTGCACCAGGCAGTCGACAGTCGCGAGATTGCGCCGGTCGACGCCGACCAGTTCGCCGTCACCTGGGGGGTCTTGCTCGACGGTCTGTCGATCCAGGTCGCGCTCCAAGACGAGATGGTCGACCAAGAGGTTGCCTTCGACATCGCGATGCGCTTCGCCGAGCAGGCGCTGGAGCTGCCGGCGAGATAGGGCCTGACGCCCGGTGCTCGTGCCCGCCGCGCTACGCGGTGGCGTCGTCGAGGACGATCGGGTCGGCGCTGCGCGGCAGCAGCTGGATGGCCTTGACCGAGATCCGGGCGCTCACCTGGCGGCCCTCACGCAGCCAGTCGGGAAGCTCGCCATGCACGTTGGGCACCTCGGCCACCAGGAGCGCGACGCCGACCTGGACACCGACGTGGGTCTGCGCCCCGAGGAACACGACATGCTCGACGGTGCCACCGAAGACATTCGCGTCGCCGTCCTCGCGCAGCTCGTCGGGAGGCGCCACCTCGATCCGCTCGGGTCGGACGGTGAGGCTGACGGTCGCGCCAGGCACCGCGCAGTCGGCGGTGTTCGCGCGGATCTTGACCTTCCCCAGCTCGCACGTCGTCTCGTCGGCGGCGACGTCGATCACGGTGACGTCGTAGAGGTTGGCGCTGCCGAGGAATCCCGCGACGTATGACGTCTGCGGCCGCGAGTAGACCTCGCTCGGCGTGCCGAGCTGCTCGATCTTGCCGTTGAGGAGGACAGCGAGCCGGTCGGACATCGTCATCGCCTCCTCTTGGTCGTGGGTGACGTAGATGAACGTCGTCTCGACCCGCTTCTGCAGTTGGCGGAGCTCGATCTGCAGGGTCTTGCGCAGTTTGGCGTCGAGCGCGCCCAGGGGCTCGTCGAGCAGTAGGACAGTCGGCTCGAGCACCAGGGCGCGAGCGAGCGCGACCCGCTGCTGCTGACCTCCGGACAGCTGATGCGGCTTGCGCTTGGCCATCGTCGTCATCTCGACGAGCTCGAGGGCGCGTCCCACCCGCTCGCGGACCTCGGCCTTGTCGCTCGTCTGGTACTTGAGGCCGAACGCGACGTTGTCCCACACACTCATGAACGGGAAGAGCGCGTACGACTGGAACACCGTGTTGACCGGCCGCTTGTGCGCCGGCACCTGGACGAGGTCGAGCCCGTCGAGTTCGATGACGCCCTCGTCAGGGAGCTCGAAGCCGGCGACCATACGGAGGGTCGTCGTCTTTCCGCATCCTGAGGCGCCGAGCAGGGAGAAGAACTCGCCGGCTGCGATGTCGAGGTCGAGTCCGTCGACAGCGGTGTGGCCGTCGAATCGCTTGACCAACCCGCGTAACGAGACGTGCCCTACATCAGCCACCCGAGTGCTCCTCCCAAAGCTCGGCTGCGCACTGATTGCCTATGCGCTGACCTCGTCGGCAAAGCGCGCCACGTTGTCGACGAAGCGGTCGACGTCGTCGTTGGTGTGCTGGACCGACAGTAGCCACTGCTCGA
>DATIOH010000021.1:0-11897 GCA_035473375.1 Nocardioidaceae bacterium
GACGATGCCGGCGACGACGACTGCCCGCTCGCGGTCGCTCAGATCGCTCCACCGCTTCCTGGTCATGCCATCGACTGTAATCAGCCGGTCAGATGTCGCGGAAGGTCTCGATCTGCGCCCCGAGGGCGTTGAGGCGCTCGGCGAGGTCTTCGTAGCCGCGATTGATGACATAGACGTTGCGCAGGACCGAGGTGCCTTTGGCGGCGAGCATGGCGAGCAGGATGACGACCGCGGGGCGGAGCGCGGGCGGGCACATCAGCTCTGCGGCAGACCAGCGAGTGGGCCCCTCGACGAGCACTCTGTGCGGGTCGAGCAGGGTCACAGAGGCACCGAGCTTGGTGAGCTCGGTCAGGTAGATCGCCCGGTTCTCGTAGACCCAGTCGTGGATCATCGTCTGGCCGTGGGCGACTGCGGCGATGACCGCGAAGAACGGGAGGTTGTCGATGTTGAGGCCCGGGAACGGCATCGGGTGGACCTTGTCGATGGGCGCATGCAGCGTCGAGGGCAGCGTCGTGATGTCGACGAGCCGGGTGTGGTCATTGCCGGCGAGGTACTCGTCGGACCGCTCGTACCGGAAACCCATCTCCTCGAGCAGCGCCAGCTCGATCTCGAGAAACTCGATCGGGACGCGCTTGATCCGGATGCTCGACGACGTCACGATCGCCGCGGCCAGCAGGCTCATCGCCTCGATCGGATCCTCCGACGGCGCGTAGTCGACGTCGGCGTCGATCTCGTCAACGCCGTGCACGGTGAGCGTCGTGGTGCCGACGCCGTCGATCCGCACGCCGAGCTTGGTGAGGAAGAAGCAGAGGTCTTGCACCATGTAGTTGGGCGACGCATTGCGAATAACGGTGACTCCGGGGTGTTTCGCCGCCGCGAGGAGAGCGTTCTCGGTGACGGTGTCGCCGCGCTCGGTGAGGACGATCGGGCGCACCGGCTGCACCGAGGCGTCGACCTGCGCGTGGTAGCTGCCCTCCGTCGCCTTGACCTCGAGTCCGAACGGCCGCAGCGCGGCCATGTGCGGCTCAACGGTGCGGGTGCCGAGGTCGCAGCCGCCAGCGTACGGGAGCTTGAAGCTCTCGCGATCATGGAGCAGCGGGCCGAGGAACATGATGATGCTGCGAGTGCGGCGCGCGGCATCCTCGTCGATGGACGAGAGGTCGAGCCGGTCGGGAGCGACCAGCTCGAGGTCGTTGTCGGCGTTGAGCCACGTCGCGCGCACGCCCATGCTCTGCAGGACCTCGAGGATGCGGTTGACCTCTTCGATCCGGGCCACCTTGCGCAGCGTCGTGCGGCCTCGGTTAAGGAGCGATGCGCAGAGCAGGGCCACCCCGGCGTTCTTGCTGGTCTTGACGTCGATCTCGCCCGACAGCACGGTGCCGCCGGCCACCCTCAGGTGCATCGGCCCGGAGACCCCGAGCGAGACGATCTCGGAGTCGAGGGCGTCGCCGATCCGCGCCAGCATCTCGAGGCTGAGGTTCTGGTGGCCGCGCTCGATCCGGTTGATGGCGCTCTGACTGGTGCCGAGAACGTCGGCGAGCTGCGCCTGGGTATAGCCGCGGTGCTTGCGCGCGTCGCGGATGAGCTTGCCGATACGAGTGAGGTAAGTCGACTCAGTCACCAGACCACGATATCTCATATGTGAGATAAGGCGAACCCGGCTGGCAGCGCTCGGCGTGTCACTGCGCGCGACCTACGGTCGATTCGGTGGGCCGACCAGGGCAGATGGCGACAACCGGGCCCGCCGTGCTCCTAGCGTCGCGAACCTGAAGGGTAGCGACAACGAGGGGGAGGAAATCGATGACGCGTAGCGCGACAGCCGTCCGCCTCGGCATCGGCGCAGTGGCCGCGGCGCTGGTCGTCACGACCGCCGCAGCGCCAGCCGACGCCGTGAGGTCGACCATTTACACCAAGGCCGCCACCGTTCCGTTCCTGGAGATGGGTCCGATGACGGGTGCGCCCGGAAACGCCCATTACGGATACCTCACGTTCTATGACCAGTCCGACGGCGGCGCGAACGTGCTGGGCTACATCTTCCACTTCGACTGCCCGACGGGCTTCACGGTCGACCCGACCGACGACTTCGACGCTGCCGCCGCCCAGATGGAGGCCGGCTGCTCGTTCTACACCGATGGAACCGAGTCGCTCGAGATCGCCGACGTCCAGATCCACATGACCGGTGGCCAGGACTGGAGCCGGGTGACCGGCTCGTTCACGAGCTCGCTCCCGACACAGCCGTCCGTCTCGTTCAACCTCCGATTCCGCGGCAGCGGCCCAATCGTCGAGACGACGCGCGTGGAACGCGGCTCGACGTACAAGAACCTGTACCGCGATCGGACGCGCTCCGCCACCGCTCGGGGCACGATCGGAGACCTCAGCATCGGAGATCCGGGCGACCTCGTTTTCGCTGGCTCGACGGGGCGAAACCGTTTCGTCCAGTTCACCTGGTAGCGCCGGGGCTGCCGGGGCGCCGACGGTCTCGCGGCCGACACGCTCATGTCCTCTAATGTCAGGGCGTGCCCGCGCCGTCCGTGATCGAGAAGCAGCTGCTCTTCACGCTCGACGACCCCAACCGGTCGTTCGCCCGCGTCGGGCTTGACTGCGACGACGCGGTTCCAGGCCCCCGGCGATTCCGGCGCACAGGGACCGGCTGGCAGCTGGCCATCCCGCGACCCGACCTCGCCCGACTCGAGTACCGGCTCGTCGTCACACTGCGGGGGGGAGTGACTGACGTGATCTGCGATCCCGACAACCCGGAACGCGTCCAGACAGCCTTCGGAGACCGCAGCGTCGCGCTGATGCCCGGCTACCGCCGGCCGGGGTGGATGCGGCGGCGGGTGCGAGCCGGCGAGATCACATCGGTCGTTCACGAGGACTCGCGGCTCGGCCCGATGCCGGTGCACCTGTGGTCGCCCGCTGGGTTGACCGCCGATCAGCCGGCTCGCCTCCTGCTCGTCAACGACGGCCCGGAGTACGCCGAGCTCGCCTCGCTCACCCGGTACGCGGCCGTCATGCAGGCCGACGGCACGCTGCCCGCCTTCCGGATGGCGCTGATGCAGCCGGTGAACCGCGACGAGTGGTATGCCGCCAATCCGCGCTACCTCACCGCCTGCGGCAATGCGATGGCGGCGATCGCAGACCAGGTCGCCACGGAGCCCGGGATGGTGGCGATGGGCGCCAGCCTCGGCGGGTTGAGCGCGGTCCTGCTCGCCGTGTCGTCGCCCGACGCCTTCGTCGCGGTGTTCAGCCAGTCGGGATCCTTCTTCCGGCACGCCCTCGACCCGCAGGAGTCGGAGTATCCGTTCTTCGGTCGAGTGACCGCGAGCGTCGACGCCCTCACCCGCCGTCGGCGCCGGCTGCGGCAGCCCATCCAGGTCGGTCTGACCTGCGGCGAGCACGAGGAGAACATGGCCAACAATCGGGCCGTCGTCGAGTCGCTGCGAGCAGCCGGGCACGACGTCGCGCTCAGAAGCCTGCCCGACCTCCACAACTACACCGCGTGGCGAGACGGCCTCCACCCGAGCCTGACGGCCCTGTTGCAAGCTGCCTGGGCTACGCCAGGATGATCAAGTGAGACGCGAGCACGTCGAACTTCCGGTGCCGGGTCACGACCACCGTCTCGGGGTGATCGCCTACGGCCACTACGGCCGCCCGGTGCTGGTCTTCCCGAGCGAGGCCGGCCGGGCGTGGGACTTCGAGAACAACGGCATGCTCGAGGAGATCCGGTATCTCATCGACGACGGCCGCTGCAAGCTCTACTGCGTCGACTCGCTCGACGCCTGGTCGTGGTCCGACTCGTCGATCCCCATCGAGGAGCGGGCGATCCGGCACTCGACGTACACGCGGTGGCTGGTCGAGGCGGCCGTTCCGTGGGTCATGGGCGACACCGAGGGCGGCAGCGACCTGATGGCGCTCGGCTGCAGCCTCGGCGCCTACCATGCGGTGCACTTCGCGCTTCAGCGTGCAGATCTGGTGCCGTTAGCCCTTGGATTCTCCGGGAACTACGACGTCAGCACCTGGCGCGCGTGGGGCGATCGCGGCGACGCGTCCTACTTCGCCAACCCCGCCGACTATGTCGGCAACCTGCACGGCGATCATCTGGAATGGCTCCAGCGGCGGGTGTCGATCCTCCTGATCTGCGGCCAGGGCGCCTGGGAGACGCATCCGACCGGTTCGCTCCCGTCGACGCTCGAGTTGGCGGCCATGCTCGACGAGAAAGGGATCAAGTGCGAGCTCGACCTCTGGGGCGACGACGTGAGCCACGACTGGCCGTGGTGGCGGCGGCAGCTTGCCCGTCACCTCCCGCGGTTCTGCTGAAGGGAGCGCCATGACCGACCCGCAGCGTCACATCGTCGGGCTTCTGCTCGGCCAAGAGCAGGACTGGCCCCGAGCGTTCGAGGGCCTTGCTCGGCGGCTCGGCGTCTTCGAGCACGACGGACGACCGCATGTCATCGACACCGAACGCGTGCACATCGCGCCCTTCAACCTGCGCGACCGCGCCCGTCATGAGCTCGTCATCGACCGCTTGGCGTACTGGTACTACCACCCGCGCGAGTGGCTGAAGAAGGTCGCTCTGATGGACGACGTCTACCTGCTCAACTCGCCGTTCACGTTCCAGTCGATGGAGAAGCACTCGGCCTACTGCGCGCTGATGCGGCTCGGCATGCACGTGCCCGACACGGTCCTGGTGCCGTTCAAGAACCCGGTCGACAACGTTCGCTGGGCCTACACCTCCGAGCGCTACAACGACCCGTTCGACCTCGAGCAGATCGCGCACGAGATGGGCTACCCGCTCTTCATGAAGCCGTTCGACGGCGGCGGCTGGCGAGGCGTGTCGAAGATCCGCGACGACCGAGACCTCTGGTCGGCCTACGACGAGTCCGGCGAGATGCTCATGCACCTACAGAAGTCGGTCGAGCCATACGACGTGTTCGCCCGCGCGCTCACGATCGGTCCCGAGACGATGGTGATGCACTTCCAGCCGGACGAGCCGATGCACAACCGCTACAAGGTCGACCACGGCTTCCTCAGCCCCTCGGTCGGCAGCGAGGCGATCACGATCTCGCAGACGGTCAACGCGTTCTTCCGGTGGGAGTTCAACTCCTGCGAGATGCTCGTCCAGGGCGACACGGTCCTGCCGATCGACTACGCGAACGCGTGTCCCGACGTCGCCGTCACGTCGCTGCACTACTACTTCCCGTGGGCGATGCGAAACCTCGTCAAGTGGTCAGCCTTCTGTGTGGCCACGGGCCGTCAGCCGCGCTCTCAGGTGGATGCCAAGCCGTGGTTCGCCGTGGCCGACGACCCAGCCCTCTCCTACGACGACAAGATCGGCGCCTACCAGCGACTCGCAGACGCCTACTTCGAACGCGACCGCTACGACGAGTTCTGCGCGACCGCGCTGCCAGACATCGACGAGATGGTCGTCGACTGGGTCGGCTCACAGGAGTTCGAGGATCTGCTCGAGCAGACCGTGGTCGCGACCTATCCGGCCCACGAGGTCGAGCAGTTTCTCGCTCACTTCCGCGGTCTCATCGGCCTTTGGCGCGAGGATCAGACGGCGACGGCGACATGACGCTTGACTATCGGCCGCTCGGTCCGTCGGGACTGATGGTGAGCAGTGTCGGCGTCGGCTGCAACGCATTCGGGACCCGCATCGACGAGGAACGCGTCCGAGATGTCGTCGACACGGCCATCGACGAGGGCGTCACCCTGTTCGACACGGCCGACGTCTATGGCCGCGGCGCGAGCGAGGAACTCCTCGGCCGGGCTCTCGGCGTCCGGAGGAACGACGTTGTCGTCGCCACGAAGTTCGGCATGGACATGGACGGCGCGAACGGGCCGGACTGGGGCGCCCGCGGCTCACGCCGATACGTCCGCACGGCGGTCGAGGCCAGCCTGCGGCGGCTCGGCACGGACTGGATCGACCTGTACCAGCTGCACGAGCCTGACCCGGTCACGCCGATCGACGAGACGTTGGCGGCGCTCCACGAGCTCGTGGGGGAGGGGAAGGTCCGATATGTCGGATCGTCGAACCTCGATGCGTGGCAGGTCGTCGACGCCGACTGGACGGCGCACACCAACGGCCAGACGGCGTTCGTCAGCGCGCAGAACAGATACTCGCTGTACGACCGCTCCGCCGACGACGAGCTCATCCCGGCCCTCGACCACCTCGGTCTGGGCCTGCTGCCGTTCTTCCCGCTGGCCTATGGGCTCCTCACCGGCAAGTACAGCAGGGGAGTGGCGCCGCCGGAGGGCACCCGTCTGGCGCTGCAGCGCGGCCGTTTCGACGACGCCGACTTCGACCTGATCGACGCTCTCGACGGATTCGCGGTCGAGCGAGGGGTCGAAATCGTCGATGTCGCCATCGGCGGCCTCCTCGCCCAACCGGTCATCGGCTCGGTGATCGCGGGCGCGACCTCGGGCGAGCAGGTGCGTCGCAACGTGGCAGCCGCCGCGTGGGAGCCGTCCGCCGACGACGTCGCGGCACTCGACGAGCTGACCGCGGGCAACCGCGGCTGACCGCGGCGATGAGCTTCGAAACGGGCACGACCCTCGCCGACCGGATGCGCACGCACGCCGGCGACGCGCAGCACCTGTACGGCCACCTGATGCGGGCGATGGCCGACGACTGGGAGGCCGGCGGCCCGGTCCGCGAGATCTGCGTCGACTGGGAGGACGCGCCGCCCGGCTCGGTCGTCCAGCTTCGGCTGCTCGCGGGCGTCTTCAGGCTTGCGCTCCGAGGCGAGTCGCCGGAGCTCGAGCCGTACTACCCGTGCCTCGGCGGCGCCGCTCCGCCCGAGGAAGCCTGGCCGACCGTGCGGCGCGTTCTCGCGGCGCACGTGTCCGAGCTGCGGGCTGCGCTGGAGGTTGCGCCGCAGACGAACGAGGTCGGCCGCTCGGTCGCCCTGCTCGTCGGCCTCTTCGCGGCCGTCGAGCGGACCGGTCTCTCCGACGTGCGACTGCTCGAGGTCGGGGCTAGCGCAGGTCTCAACCTCCTAGTCGACCGGTTCTGGATCGAGGGCGAGGGCTGGTCGCACGGACCGGACGACTCGCCGGTGCGGATGCCGCACGCCGTCCGCGGCCCAGTAGCGGTGAGCCGACTCGCGATCGTCGAGCGACGGGGCTGCGATCTGTCGCCCGTCGATCCCGGGACCGAAGACGGCCGACTGCGCCTGCGGTCCTTCGTCTGGCCATGGCAGATCGAGCGGCATGCGCGGTTGGCGGCAGCGCTCGAGGTCGCGAGCCGGCACCCTGCGACCGTCGATCGCGCCGGAGCCGGCGACTGGCTCGAGCAGCAGTTGCAGCCCGACGGCGACGACACGCTGACGGTTGTCTGGCAGTCGGTGACCGAGCAGTACTGGCCGCGCGCCGAGGTCTCCCGGGTCGACGCTCTCGTCCGCGCCGCCGCAGGCCGGATGCCCGTCGCGCGGCTGGCCATGGAATATCCGCTCGAAGGCGAGCCGCCCGCCGGGCCGTCGCTTTTCCTGGCTGTCGGCTCCGGCGCTCGTCAACCGATCGCGGAGGTGGAGGACCACGGCGGCCCGGTCACCGTGCGACTCTGAGCCGCTCAGCGACGCCGGCTGTTCACCGGAAGCACAGCGACTCGACAACGACCGTCTTCTCGTACTGACCGCGAGCCGCGTCAGTCGATGAGCATGTGGACGGTGTCGACGACGGGCTGGTAGCCGAGGGCGACATAGACGCCGTTCGAGGTCGGGTTGGCCTGGTCGGTGAACAGGCAGGGCCGCGAGCCCTCGTCGAGCATCCGTCGCGACACCTCCGCGACCGCGGCCGACGCCCAGCCGCGCCCACGCTCTTCGCGGGGCGTGTACACCGGTCCGATCCGCGCTACGCCGAAGCTCGGAGGATTCGTGCCGGTGACATGGACCGGCCGCTTGTCGCCGTCGACCCAGAACCAGACGCGTCCGTCATCGATCCGGCGGAGCATCACATCGTCGTCGACGTCCTCATCGTGGCCGGAGCCCGGGGGTCGGCCGGCCTGCTCGTCGGCGTCGCGCATGAAGGCCGCGTACCAGGCCTTGACGAGCTCGAGGTCGTCGTGAACGGCTGCGCGCAGGCGGCCGGAGACGTCTGTCGAGGGCGGAGTCAGCTCGCGCAGCTCGAAGAGCCGGGTGTGGATGTGAACGCGTGCGGCCCGCCCGCTCAACCGCGCCGTCTCCTCGGCGAAGACGCGGGACGCGGGCAGCGCTCCATTGGCTCCGCGAACCTCCTCGCCGCGCTCGAACAGGGCGACGGCGAGCGCTGTCGCCGCCTCGTCGGGCATCGTCAGCAGATACAGGGGCCGCGGCTCGAACGGCGCGGTACGCATGCCGACGCCGACGACGTCTCCGCTGTGACTGCCGTCGCGAGCGACGACGTACCAGTCGTGCTCGGGCTGCGCGATGCCGTCGGCCAGCTCGTGCGCCGCGCGCTCGGCGATAGTGGCGACGACCGTGCTCTCGACCGGGCTCTCGATGAGGCGGTCACCCGCAGCGGCGAGAAACGCGGTCGGGTCGGTGAAGAACTCCAGGTCGACGCCCATCCCCGCAGGCTAGGCGCCGGTCGACCCGTCGTCATCTGGATTCCCGCCGGCTGTAGTCCGCTGCCTGGATTCTCGCTGTCGGCCGGAGGTGGCAGGCTGCGGCACATGCCAGATTTCACCGACGCCGATCTCCGTGGCTCGCGATTCGAACGCGTCGACCTCACCGACGCGCACTTCCAGGCCGTCGACCTGTCGCGGGCGACGATTCGCAACGCCGACCTCGTCGACGTCGACATCACGGGGTACCTGCACAACGTCCGGGTCAACGGTGTCGACATCGGTCCGCTCATCGAGATGGAGCTCGACCGGATGCACCCCGAGCGGCTGAAGCTTCGGCCGACGACCGCCGACGGCTACCGCGAGGCCTGGGATGTCATCGAGGCGATGTGGCCGCCGACCGTAGACCGGGCCCGGCGGCTGCCGCCTGACCTGCTGCACGAGCGGGTCGACGGCGAGTGGTCGTTCATCGAGACGATGCGTCATCTGGTCTTCGCGACCGACGCTTGGGTGCGTCGCGCTTACCTCGGCGAGCCGTCGCCGTACGACGCGCTCGACCTGCCGCACACCGAGATGGGGGATGTCCCGGGAGTGCCGAACGACGCCAGCGCGCGGCCCTCGCTCGACGAGGTGCTCGCGCTGCGGGCCGACCGGGTCGCCGGGGTTCGACAGGTCATGGTCGAGCTGACCGACGACCGCGTGAGCCAGACGACGGAGCCGGTCGACGCCCCCGGCTACCCAGCACCCGACCGCTACGCGGTCATCCGCTGCCTCAACGCCGCGATCAACGAGGAGTGGTGGCATCACCAGTACGCCGTGCGCGATCTCGCGGTCCTCGAGGCGCGTGTGTAGCCCAACGACTCCGTAGGGCTGCTGCTCAGCCGTGGCACGATGAACTGCGTGACGACGCCTGCAGCCGAGGAGCGGCTCCGCCACCTGGCCCGCCTGCGGAAGGTGCGCGACCGGATCGACCGCGAGTACGCACAGCCGCTCGATGTCGAGGCTCTGGCGCGGGGCGTGAGCATGTCGGCCGGGCACCTGAGCCGGGAGTTCAAGCTCGCCTTCGGAGAGTCGCCGTACTCGTACCTCATGACCCGGCGGATCGAGCGGGCGATGGCCTTGCTGCGCGTCGGCGAGCTGAGCGTCACTGACGTGTGCTTCGCCGTCGGCTGCTCGTCGCTCGGCACATTCAGCACCCGGTTCAGTGAGCTGGTCGGTGTCTCACCGAGCGCCTATCGTCGCGATCCCACGCACGCGACCGCCGGCATCCCGGCCTGCGTCGAGAAGCAGGTGACCAGGCCGATCAGGAATCGAGAAGCGTCGGTTCAAGGCCGCACGTAGCGTGGCGGTCATGGACATCAAGATTCACTCCAGCTTCCTTCCGCATGACGACCCCGACGCCTCGATCGAGTTCTACCGCGACGTCCTCGGCTTCGAGGTCCGACTCGATGTCGGCAACGACAAGATCCGCTGGGTCACCGTCGGCCCGCCGAACCAGCCCGACACCAATGTTGTTCTCTACCCGCCGGCCGCGAGCCCGGGCATCACCGACGACGAGCGCCGAACCATCGCCGAGATGATGGCGAAGGGCACTTACGGCACATTGCTGCTGGCAAGCGACGACCTCGACGGTGCGTTCGAGCGGGTGCAGGCCACCGACGCCGAGGTAGTCCAGGAGCCGACGGACCAGCCGTACGGCATCCGCGACTGTGCATTGCGCGACCCGGCGGGCAACCTGGTCCGCATCCAGCAGCTCGGCTGACTCCGGACCAAGCAGCGCGCCGGCGACACCGCTGACGACCCCGCCCCGACCGAGAGGACGGCATGCCCGCGAAGAAGCCCGCACCGCCCGCCCAGCACACCGCCGACAGCCACGATCTGATCCGAGTCACCGGCGCCCGCGTCAACAACCTCAAAGACGTCAGCGTCGAACTCCCGAAGCGTCGGCTCACGGCCTTCACCGGGGTCTCGGGCTCGGGCAAGAGCTCGCTCGTCTTCGGCACGATCGCCGCGGAGTCGCAGCGGCTGATCAACGAGACCTACAGCGCGTTCGTCCAGGGATTCATGCCGACGCTGGCACGCCCCGACGTCGACGTGCTCGACGGGCTGACCACAGCCATTCTGGTCGACCAGGAGCGGATGGGCGGCGACGCCCGCTCGACAGTGGGCACGGCCACTGACGCCAGCGCGATGCTGCGGATTCTGTTCAGCCGCCTTGGGAAGCCGCACATAGGCGGGCCGCAGGCGTTCTCCTTCAACGTGCCGACACGGGTCGCGAGCGGCTCGATGACCGTCGACAAAGGCAAGGGCGAGCGGATCACGGTGCGCAAAGCGGTCTATGCCGGCGGCATGTGCCCGCGCTGCGAGGGCCGCGGGTCGATCGACGACATCGACCTGAGCCAGCTCTACGACGACACGAAGTCGCTCAACGAGGGCCCGTTCACGATCCCCGGCTACAGCATGGACGGCTGGTACGGCCGCATCTTCATCGGCTCGGGCTACTTCGACCCCGACAAGCCGATCCGCAAGTACACGAGGAGGGAGCTCAAGGACCTCCTGTACAAGGAGCCGACCAAGATCAAGGTCGAGGGAATCAACCTCACCTACGAGGGTCTGATCCCGAAGATTCAGAAGTCAATGCTGTCGAAGGACGTCGACTCGTTGCAGCCACACGTGCGTGCGTTCGTCGAGCGCGCCGTCACGTTCAGCGTCTGCCCCGAGTGCGTCGGAACGCGCCTCAACAAAGAGGCTAGGTCGTCGAAAGTCAAGGGCAAGAACATCGCCGACGTCTGCGCGATGGAGATCCGCGACCTGGCCGAGTGGCTCTCTGGACTGAAGGAGCCGTCCGCCGCGCCGTTGGTCGAGGCCCTGCAGCACACGCTCGACTCGTTCGTCGAGATCGGCCTCGGATACCTGTCGCTCGACCGTCCCGCGGGCACGCTCTCGGGCGGCGAGGCTCAGCGCACCAAGATGATCCGTCACCTCGGCTCGTCGCTGACCGACGTCACGTATGTCTTCGACGAGCCGACGATCGGCCTGCATCCGCACGACATCGAGCGGATGAACGAACTGCTCCTCCAGCTGCGCGACAAGGGCAACACGGTTCTCGTCGTCGAGCACAAGCCCGAGACGATCGCGATCGCCGACCACGTCGTCGACCTCGGTCCCGGGGCGGGGTCGGCCGGCGGCCAGATCGTCTTCGAGGGCGGCGTCGACGCATTGCGGGCGAGCGACACGGTGACGGGGCGCCATGTCGACGACCGAGCCTCGCTGAAGCCGTCCGTCCGCGACTCCTCGGAGTCGTTGGAGGTCCGCGGAGCGTCCACCAACAACCTGCGCAATGTCGACGTCGACA
>DATIOH010000022.1:0-13695 GCA_035473375.1 Nocardioidaceae bacterium
GCCCCACCACCGTGACGCGAGCGCACGATGACAACCATCTTCGCGGGCGTCTCGGTCGTCCCCATGGACAGCGAGCGCGTTGTCGAGGGTCAGACGGTCATCGTCGAGGGTGATCGGATCTCCTGGATCGGACCGGACGCAGACGCGCAGATCTCGGCCGGCGCGAGGCGGGTCGACGGTCGCGGAAAGTATCTGATGCCGGGGCTCACCGACATGCACTGCCATCCCGGCACTGAGGACGATCTGCTCCTTGCGATCGCCTTCGGGGTCACGACGATTCGCAACCTCGAAGGCTTGCCGCGCCACGTGCTGTGGCGTGATCGGATCGCGGCCGGCGAGCTGCTCGGCCCGACGATCTTCACCACGGGGCCGATCGTCGAGGGTCGCCCGCCCCGGTACAACGGAATGCAGTCGGTGGTGGAGCGAGACGAGGCCGTCGCCGCGGTGGCGCTCACCGCGCGCGGCGGCTACGACTCCGTCAAGGTCTACGACCAGCTGACCCCCGAGGCCTATCAATGGGTGGTCGAGTCGGCCAGGGATCACGGGCTGCCAGTCGTCGGGCACATCCCGTTCCAGGTCGGGCTGCACGGAGCGCTCGCAGCCGGACAGCGCTCGATCGAGCATCTGTACGGCTACTCGCAGGCAGTACAACTCGTCAACCGCAGGGCCGCGCCTCCGCACGACCTCGCCGAGCATCGCACCTGGCTCTTCGACCTGGCGGAGCACGCCGACACCGGGCGCGTCGCCGAGTTGGCAGAGGCCACCCGGGCCGCGGGAACGTGGAACTGCCCGACGCTGATCGTGCGGACGAGGTGGGCAGCAGACAACGCCGAGGTGCTGGCTCGCCCGGAGATGAACTACCTCTCGCCGCTGCGAGCGGCGATGGCGCGTTACTTCATGGGTCACTACCCGACCGACCCGGCCCGGCAGGCAGTGATCGACGTCAACGCCGCCTTCGTGCGCGGATTGAGCGACGCGGGCGCAGGGCTCCTGATCGGCACCGACGCCGGTTTGCCGGGAGTCCTCCATGGAGCGGCGGCGCACGAGGAACTGAAGGAGTTCGTGCAGGCCGGCCTCACGCCGTATCGCGCGCTGCGGGCGGCCACTCTCGACGCGGCGGCGTTCGTCGGTGAGGCCGGCGAATGGGGCCAGGTCAGCATCGGCGGCCGGGCGGACCTCGTCCTGCTCACTGCCAACCCTCTCGACGACGTCGCCAACGCTGGCCGCATGGCCGGGGTCATGGTCCGCGGACGCTGGCTTTCGGACTCGGACATCGCGCACTTGCTCGAGGACCTCGCCGCGCGGCAACACGCACTCATCAACGGACCCCCGCACGCGCCGATGCCCGCCCCAGTCCGAGCATCGGCGAAGAGCGAGCTCCTCCGCTTCGACGTCACCTGGGACGGCTTCGACCTCGGTGTCGAACACGTCGTCGCAGGGCCCGAGGGGTCGGGACGCCGGCGTATTGCCTCGACCGCGAGTTTTGCCGGCGGCCTCGGAGCCTCGGAGACGGCCGACGTGGGCGAATGTCGGTCGTCGGTAACCATCGACGCCGCCGATGTCGATCGATCCGCCTGGTTCGAGCTCGACACCGACGACGGCCTCGAGCGAGTCGAGCTGACGCGCACGGACGACGGCCGCGTCCTCGTCACGCACGAACGCCCAATCGGCGGCCCGCCCGACATCGCCATCGACGACCCGGACGCGCGCGCGCTGCTCGGGCGACCGGAGACTGCGCTGTACGTCCGGCTGGCCGAGCGGCTCGCCGGCCTCCCAGTCGGCGATGCGATCGACGTGCCCGTTATCGGTCCTACGCTCCCCCCTGACCCAACGGTTCGCGCAGCGATTCTGCACGCGCTGCGGCTGCCCAGCACGGACGAGGACGGGGACGGCCCGCGCTACCTGGCCGAGTTCCGGCGATCGAATTGGACCACCGCCTCGCTGCTGGTCTGCGACCGCCGCAACCGGCCGGTGCGGCTCGAGCACGCCCCTGACATCAGCTACTGGGAGGATGCCGCATCCACCGAGAGTCCCGACCCGGTGTCGGTCATCTCCGTGGTCCGCGCAGAACTGGACGCATCCTGACCGTCGGCGTCGCCCGGTATCCGGGACGACGTCCCCTGCACTCCACGACTCGGCGTGCGCGGCTCCGCGACCACTCTGTGACCGGGCGATCCATGCAGCCCATCTCGCAAGTGTCAGCCGTGAGTCTGACCTGCGCAGATGGTGCTAACGATTGGCGGTGGCGGTGGGATTTGAACCCACGGTGGGCTTGCACCCACACACGCTTTCGAGGCGTGCTCCTTAGGCCGCTCGGACACGCCACCGCCGACGAGGGTACCGGAGGCGGGCGGATCGACCGAAATCCAATCCTGCGGCCAGCCGAGACAGGTGGCGAGGTCAGCGGTGGCGGGCGAAGAACTCCAGGAGCGGCGCCGACGACTCGTCGGCGAGGACGCCCCCGATCACCTCGGGGCGGTGGTTGAGGCGGCGGTCGCGGACGACGTCCCACAGCGATCCGACTGCGCCCGCCTTGTCGTCGTACGCGCCGAAGACCAGGCGGTCGAGGCGGGCGAGGACGATCGCACCGGCGCACATCGTGCACGGCTCGAGGTTCACGACCAGCGTGCAGCCGTCGAGGCGCCAGCGGCCGAGGGTTTGCGCCGCGGCCTTGATCGCCACCACCTCGGCGTGGGCTGTCGGGTCAGTGTCAGCCTCACGCTGATTGTGCGCGGACGCGACGACCTCGCCGTCGGCGTCGAGGACGAGTGCGCCGACCGGAACGTCGTCGGTCGCCAGAGCATGTCGAGCCTCCGCAATCGCGGCCCGCATCGCCGACTCGTACCGGCCTTCTTCGGACGGTGAGGCCGCGACCACTACGTGAGCACCGTGTCGACCAACTCGTCGAAGTCGTTGCCGAAGCCGAGTCGCTCGGCGATGTCGCCCAAGAGCTCGTCGGGATAGAGGTCGGGGTCGTCGCACCACGAGCCGAGCTCCATCGCGCTCAGGCCCAGGTCGGCAAGGATCCCGAGGTCGCCGGCCGGCTGCGCCTGGTCGTCGTCGTCGTCTGGCGGCGGCAGCTCGAGGTGGTCGATCACCGACATCGCCAACGGCGACTCGGTCGCAGCGCCGACGTCGGAGAGCACGAGGCGGGCGTGGCTGCCGGAGACGCGGGCAAGGACGAAGAAGTCCTCGTCGACGCTGATCATCCCGATCGTGCCGACTTCCGACGGGAGCTGGGCGAGCGTGCGGATGAGCACGTCGAGGTTGCCGGCCGCCTGAGTCGGAAGCGTCGAGACCGTCCACTCGCCATCGTCTCGGTAGGCGGCGATCGCGAAGTCGATCGCAGCCGGTACGTCGGCGTCGGCGGTGCTCTCGCCGGTACTCTCGCCGTCGCTCATGCGTCGATCGTGACAGATGATCGCCCGGCCTGGCGACCCCCAACCGACGGGCCTGGAGGGTGCGGAGCTGCATCCCCTAGGTTGAGTCACCATGCAGACCCTCGTAATCGAGCACCCGCTGGTCGCCCACAAGCTGACGATGCTGCGCGACGAGCGAACCGACTCGCCGACGTTCCGCAAGCTCACCGAGGAGCTCGTTAGCCTGCTCGCGTACGAGGCGACTCGCGAGGTGCGCACCGAGGTGGTCGACATCGTCACCCCGGTCGGGCCGACGCAGGGCAAGAAACTCGCTCGGCCGCGGCCGCTCGTCGTGCCGATTCTGCGCGCCGGCCTCGGGATGCTCGAGGGGATGGTGCGGCTGCTGCCGACAGCCGAGGTCGGGTTCCTCGGAATGCTCCGAGACGAGGACACCCTAAAGGCCTCGACCTATGCGCGCCGGCTGCCCGACGATCTGTCCGGACGGCAGTGCTATGTGCTCGACCCGATGCTCGCGACCGGCGGCACATTGGCGGCGGCCATCCATTTCCTGGTCGAAGCCGGGGCCGACCACATCACCGCTCTGTGCCTGCTCGCGGCGCCCGAGGGTTGCGCCCGGCTCGAGAAGGAGCTCTCCGGCCTCGATATCCCGATCACGATCGTGGCCGCAGCCATGGACGAGAAGCTCAACGACAAGGGATACATCGTCCCGGGACTCGGCGACGCCGGCGACCGGCTGTACGGCGTGGTCGACTGACCGCGAGGCCTGCATCAAGATCCGGCTTCCGACACGTCCCGGTGTTCTGGATGGTGGATCTTGATGCGCTACAGGGCTTTGACGGCCGAGAGGAGTTTGCTCATCGTGTCTTTGGCGTCGCCGAAGAGCAGGGTGGTCTTCGGGTCGAAGAGCAGCTCGTTCTCGATTCCGGCGAAGCCGGGTCGCATCGACCGCTTCATGAACACGATCTGCTTGGCCTGATCGGCGTTGAGGATCGGCATCCCGTAGATCGGGGCCCCGGGCGTCGTCTTGGCAGCAGGGTTGACCACATCGTTGGCGCCGACGACGAGGACGACGTCGGCTTGCTTGAACTCGCCGTTGATGTCGTCCATCTCCTTGAGCTGGTCATAGGGCACCTGGGCCTCGGCAAGCAGCACATTCATGTGCCCCGGCATCCGGCCGGCCACGGGATGGATCGCGTAGTCGACCTCGATGCCACGCTCGCCGAGCACGTCGACCAACTCGCGGAGCGAGTGCTGCGCCTGCGCCACTGCGAGTCCGTAGCCCGGCACGATGATGACTCGGTGGGCGTACGCCAACACGATGGCGATGTCGGCAGGACCTGCCGAGCGCACCGGCCGGTCGGACACCTCGCCGCCGCCAAGCGTCGAGCCACCCTTGAGCGCGCCGAACAAGATGTTGGCGACCGAGCGGCCCATCGCCTTCGCCATCAACCGGGTCAGTAGTGTTCCCGACGCACCAACCAGCGTGCCCGCGATCAGCAGCAGCGTGTTGCCGAGCACATAGCCGCCCGCGGCGACGGTCAGTCCGGTGAACGCGTTGAGCAACGAGATCACGATCGGCACGTCGGCGCCGCCGACCGGGAGCACGAGCAACACACCGAGCGCGAGGCCGACGAGGCAGAGCGCGATGCCCGCCCACATCCGCGGGTCGGCACCGATCACCACGGCCAGCGCGATCGCCGCGATCAGCGATCCCCCGAAGGCGATCGGCAGTCCCGGGAAGATGACCGGACGCGACGTCATCAACTCTTGGAGCTTCGCGAACGTCACGGCGGAGCCGGAGAAGCTGACTGATCCAACCAAGATCGTGAACGCCGTCGCCGCGAGGTTGAAGGTCGGGTAGCTGCCGGGATCGGCGAGCCCAGTGATGCGATCGAGCTCGAGCAGTGCGACCAGCGCCGCGGCACCGCCGCCGACGCCGTTGAACATGGCGACAAGCTGCGGCATCTGCGTCATCTGGACGCGCCGCGCGCCGACGGCGCCGACCACCGTGCCGATCGCGATCGCGATCAAGATCGCCGCCATGTGGTCGAGGTCGCCGTCGACGAGGACGGTAACCGTCGCCAGCACCGCGCCGAAGGCGCCGAGAAGGTTGCCGTTGCGAGCCGTCTTCGGCGACGACAATCCCTTCAGCGCAAGGATGAAGCAGACGGCGGCGACCAGGTAGAGGAATGGCGCCCAGCCTCCGGAGAAGCCCTCGATCATTCGCGCGGCTCCTTCTTGCGGCCGCCGCTGAACATCTCGAGCATTCGGTCGGTCACGACGAACCCGCCGACCATGTTGACCGCTGCGAGCACGATGGCGATCAGCCCCACGATGACGACCGGCGTGGACTCGGTGGTGCCCGTGACGGTAATCGCGCCGATCAAGATGATCCCGTGGATCGCGTTCGCCCCTGACATCAGCGGGGTGTGCAGCGTCGAGGACACCTTCGAGATCACCTCGATGCCGACGAAGACGCTCAGGACGAAGAACGTCAGCCAGACGATGTTTTCAGGGCTCATTGCTGCTCATTGCTGGTCATTGCTGGGCCTCCACAGCCTGCCTCGTCGCCTCATGGGTGATGGTGCCGTCGTGCGTCACTGACATGCCGACGACGATCTCGTCGTCGTAGTCGGGGGCGAAGACACCGTCGGCCGTCATCAAGGTGAGCACATTGACGATGTTTTGCGCGTAGAGCCGACTGGCAGGGCCGGGCATCTGGCTCGGCACGTTCAGCCCACCCCACACCTGCGCACCGCCGATCTGGACGACTTGCCCGGCGACCGACCCCTCGACGTTGCCGCCCGACTCGGCCGCCATGTCGACGACCACCGATCCGGTACGCATTTGCTCGACCATCGCCGACGTCACCAGCATCGGCGCCGTCCGCCCCGGCACCGCCGCGGTCGTGATGAGCGCGTCGGCGCCGGCGATGAACGGCGTCAGCAGATCGCGCTGGCGGGCGGCTCGGTCTTCGGTCATCTCGCGGGCATAGCCGCCGGCGCCTTCGAGCGTCTCGAGCTCGAGCTCGATCGCCGTTGCGCCCATCGAGCGGATCTCCTCCGCAGCCGCGGCCCGCACGTCGTACGCCTTGACGACCGCGCCGAGCCGCTTGCAGGTGGCGATCGCCTGGAGGCCCGCGACACCCGCTCCGAGTACCACAACGTCTGCCGGCGGGACAGTGCCGGCGGCCGTCATGTTGAGCGGGAAGAACCGACGCAGTCGCTGCGCGGCGACGATCGCGCAGCGGTATCCGGACACGAGCGCCTGCGAGCTGAGCGCGTCCATCGACTGCGCCCGCGAGATCCGCGGCACGAGCTCCATCGCGTACGACGAGACGCCGACGTCGCGACGCTCGACGATCGAGTCCTGCGACTGCGACGGCGGCAAGAACGACAGGGTCGCCGCGCCCCGCTTGAGCTGCCGCAGCTGCGGTGACGTGAGCGGCTGGACCGACAGCACGAGGTCGGCGTCGGTCAGGGCGTCGGCATCGATCGAAGCGCCGACCTGCGTGTACTCGTCGTCGGCGTGCTCTGCCTGGGTGCCGGCACCGGGCTCGACGGCCACGTCGTAGCCGAGGTCGGTCAGGCGCACGACCAGCTCGGGCACCATGGCGACCCGCGCCTCGGCCTCTTTGGTCTCTTTGACGACCGCGATCTTCACGGGCCGAACCTAGACGAAGCCGACGATTGAACAAACCCCTGTCCACCGCGCCGTCGCCCCGGCCGTGCGCCGACGCCGCTGTGATCATGCCGCTGTGATCACAGATCTCGACTCTTCGACCGACCGCGCGACGTCCTGAGTTACGGTGGCACCTGGCCCGGCATGTGTTGGATCGATGGGCTATGTCCGGAAGGGGCACTGTCATCACTCTGCGAGTACGCACCTCGGTGACGACGACGGTCGTCGCGGCCGCACTGGCTGTCACCTCCCTCCTCACAGGCGGTGCGGCAGCCGACGCGCGCGCAGGCACTCCAGCGACACCGGGCTCGCCCGACTCGGGCGACTCGCTGTTCCCGCACCAAGGCAACGGCGGCTACGACGTCGCGCACTATGCGATCCGGCTTCACTGGCGCACGGACGGCACGATCACGGCGACGACCGCCATCACCGCCGTTGCGACCCAGGGCCTGTCCAGGTTCAACCTCGACTTCCGAGGTCTGACGATTGACGCCGTCACCGTCGCCGGGCACAAGGCCAACTGGAGCCGGCCGAGTCGCCAGGAGCTCACGATCACGCCGGCCAACCCGGTGGCCGACGGGCACACGTTCCGCACCGTCGTCAGCTATCGCGGCACGCCGCACTACCTTCTCGACCCTGATGGCTCGCCCGACGGCTGGCTGGCGACCTCAGACGGCGCAACCGTGATGTCCGAGCCGATCGGCGCGATGACCTGGTTCCCCGACAACAACACCCCCAGCGACAAGGCTGCGTACGACGTCACGGTCACGGCCCCGTCGGCCAAGAAGGTCGCCTCGAACGGTCGCCTCGTCAAGCGGACGGCCAACCACAACAAGACCAACACCTGGCACTGGCGCGAGTCCGCGCCGATGGCCCCGTATCTCGCGACCGTCTCGATCGGCAACTACGACATGACGACCGGCACCAGCCACGACGGCGTTCGCCTGCGCTCGTTCATCGACCCGTCGATCGGCGGCACGCGGGCTGCGGCACATGTCGGCGACGTCGTCGATTTCCTGGCGGGCAAGTTCGGGCCGTACCCCTTCGCGTCCGCGGGGATCATCGTCGACAACGTCCCGGTCTCGTACGCCCTGGAGGTGCAGACTCGCCCGGTCTTCCCCTATGACCCCGGCGTCAGCAGCCTGCTCGCCCACGAGCTGTCGCATCAGTGGTTCGGCGACTCGGTGTCGCCTGACGACTGGAGCGACATCTGGCTCAACGAGGGCTTCGCGACGTACGCCGAGTGGCTGTGGCAGGCGAGGACTGACCCGGGCGCGCCGGCAGATCGCTTCCACTCCCTCTACAACGCCAACGGCCCTGCGTCGCCGTTCTGGGACGGCGTAGTCGCGGCACCGGCCACACCGGCGGACCTGTTCGACCCGAGCACCGTCTACGAGCGTGGGGCGATGACGCTCGAGGCGCTTCGCCTGACGATCGGCACCCCCGACTTCTTCACGCTCGTCCATCGCTGGACTGACGAGCTGGGCGGAGGCAACGGCACGACGGCTCAGTTCGAGGCGATGGCCGCAGAGGTGTCGGGCGACAACCTCGACGGTCTCTTCAACGACTGGCTGCACAGCCCGGGCCAGCCGCCGCTGCCCTGACGGGTAGCCGCACTCGGGGCACCGGTGGACGTAGCGCCCGACAGGGTTCACGCTTGAAGACGTGGACGTCCGCTTCATCGTCGACGGCACGGTCAAGGAGCACGAGACCGACGACCTTGCCGAACTCATGCGGCGCGACGACGGCTTCGCCTGGATCGACGTGCCTGAGCTCACCGACGACCACGAGGCCGTTCTGGAGGACCTGATCGGCCTGCACCCGATGGCGCTGAATTCCTGTCGCGAGCGCAATCACGTGCCGACGATTCACGGCTACGCCGACCACACGTTCATCGTCGTTCATTCTCCGCTCGCGGGCGATGCCGGCCACGTCCACCTGCTTGAGCTCGACGTCGTCATCGGCGATCGATTCCTCGTCACGGTGCACGGCCCGCTGAATCCAGTCGTGCCAGTCGACGCGGCCCTGGTCGAGACGCGGGGCACGCTGGCGCGCATCGAGGCGGGACGTTTCCAACCACGCTCGCCGGCAGAGGTCGCGTATGCCGTGCTGTCGGGAGTCGCGCGCCGCCAGCGCGGAGTGATCGGCGAGGTGGCCGAGAGGATCCCCGGCTTGGAGAAGCGAGTCATGGAAGGCGACTTCCGCGACCCAGAGTCGCTGTTGGAAGAGCTGTTTCTCCTTCGTCATGAGCTGATGACGGTGCGCACGATGTCGGCGCAGGAGCACGACATCTTCCAGCGGATGAGCAACCTCGGCGATCGGGTCGTGCCCGCCGAGGACGTCCACTTCTCCCACGACCTCGCCGACCAGTTCGAGCGGGTGCGCAGCATCGCCGACGGCGAGTGCCAGTTCCTGTTCGGGGTCATCGAGCTCTACCAGACCCGGGTCACGACAAAGCTGACGGTCGCGATGGAGCGGCTCGCCGTCATCGCCGCCGTCACGCTCCCGGTCACCGCGATCGCGTCGATCTACGGCATGAACGTCATCGTCAACAGCTCGACGCACTGGACGCAGCTGATCATCGTGCTGCTTGCCATGTGCGTCATCAGCGGGCTGCTCCTGCGTTGGGCGCACAAGCAGGGCTGGTGGTGAGCCTTCTCGCCTGACCCAAACTGGAGCCAGTTTTGGGCGCGTCGGGTCAGTAGTAGTACGCACCGCGGCACGCAACGCGGCTGTTGGTGGTCGTTGTTGCATTGTTCGGCTGACCTGCGCAAACGTGATTGGCGGCGTTGGTCGTCGGCGGGCTCTGACGATCTTCCTGCCACGTTCTTGCCACGCATCGCGCCATCGAGCGAACGAAGTCTCGGGCTGTCGCTATGTCTCTTATTAAGTGACAAGATGGCAGAGTTGTCCGTATCGGGCAATCCAGGGCTCGAACACCATCGAGGGATACACCGTCAGCGAAGCGGACGCGGTCGCAGCCGTCGATGACGAGCCACCGGTCAGCGCAGACGAAGCAACCTGGCTGGAGATCCTGGCCTACCGCCGAGTGCTCACCTACGTCCTCAACGTAGCGACCGAACCGGGGTTCGTGATCGACGAAGCCATCCTTCGATCAACGCACTTCATGCTGCTCGACCACGACCTCTCGAAGACGCCGGGACGGTATCGAACCAAGGCGATCTTCGTTCGCGACGACAAGCGCGGCGTCAACGTCTACGAGGGCCCCGACGGCGACAGGGTGCCGGACCTCATGCGAGAGCTCTCGCAGTCGCTCGCGAACCCGACCTCTGACGATCCGCTGGTTCGCGGCGCGATGGCACACCTCAACCTCGTGATGATCCACCCGTTCCGAGACGGCAACGGCCGCATGGCCCGAGCCTTGCAGACGATGGTGCTCGCACAGGACCAAGTCGTAGAACCGACGTTCTCCAGCATCGAAGAATGGCTCGGCAACAACACGCAGGATTACTACGACGTCCTTGCTGCAACGGGACACGGAGCCTGGAATCCGGGTAACGACGCGACTTTGTGGATGAAGTTCAACCTGCGCGCTCACCATATGCAGGCACAGACCATGCGGCGCCGCTTCGATGAAGCTGAGACGCAGTGGCGCAAGCTGGACGAGCTCCTCACCAGCTACAAGCTAAACGACCGCGTCGGGGCCGCACTCTTCGATGCCCTCATCGGGCTACGGGTAACCCGGCCGTCCTACGTGAAGCTCACTGGGCTGGACGAGCGGACCGCCACCAGAGATCTGGTCAACGCTGCCGAAGCCGGGCTGCTGGAGGCGCGCGGCGAACGCCGCGGCCGACACTACGCCGCCGGAGAGCCGCTACGGCGGCTCCAGGAACAGATTCGCTCAGAGCGGAGCCCTCTTTCAGACCCCTACCCCACCCTCATCAGCGAGATCCGACGCGCACTGCCGTAGCGGACCAGCCACTGACCCATCAGGCCATCGCCTCGCGTCTCCTGCCACGCCCGTGCCACGCATAGGGGGCAGCTGACCTGCGCCTACGCGGTATTCAGTAGCTGCCTAGTAGTACCAGGGGTAGTCGGACCAGTCAGGCGGTCGTTTCTCGAGGAACGCGTCGCGGCCCTCGGCCGCCTCGTCGGTGCCGTACGCCAGTCGCGTCGCCTCGCCGGCGAACAGCTGCTGTCCGACCAGGCCGTCGTCGATCAGGTTGAAGGCGTACTTGAGCATTCGCTGGGCAGTCGGCGACTTGGCGTTGACCTTGGCGGCCCACGCGAGTGCGGTTGCCTCAAGCTCGGCGTGCGGCACGACGGCGTTGACCATGCCCATCCGATGTGCCGCTTCGGCGTCGTACTCGTCGCCGAGGAAGAAGATCTCGCGGGCGAACTTCTGCCCGACCTGGCGCGCGAGGTAGGCAGACCCGAAGCCACCGTCGAACGATGCGACGTCGGCGTCGGTCTGCTTGAAGCGCGCGTGCTCAGCCGACGCAATGGTCAGGTCCGCCACGACGTGCAGGCTGTGCCCACCGCCGGCCGCCCAGCCGGGCACGACCGCGATGACGACCTTGGGCATGAAGCGGATCAGCCGCTGGCACTCCAAGATGTGCAGGCGTCCGAGCCGGGCGCGGTCGGGCGCCGGCACTCCGTCGAAGGCTGAAGGGTCGTCGGTGGTGTATTCATAGCCGGCCCTCCCCCGAATGCGCTGGTCGCCGCCAGAGCAGAACGCCCACCCGCCGTCGCGCGACGACGGCCCGTTGCCGGTCAGCAGAACACATCCGACATCGGACGACATCCGGGCATGGTTGAGGCAGCGATACAGCTCGTCGACGGTGTGGGGCCGGAACGCGTTGCGCACCTCGCGCCGGTCGAAGGCGATCCGCACGGTGCCTTGATCCACGGCACGGTGGTAGGTGACGTCGGTCAGGTCTCCGAAGCCGGCGACGTCGCTCCAGGCCTCCGGGTCGAACAGCTCCGAGACGGGCATGCCGTTGAGCATAGGAGTCCGCGCGCCGAGCCGGCGCTATCGGATGGGAGCCGCCGCGATCGACACGGTCAAGGCCGCCAGGTGGTTGAGGCGGGCGAGCTCGGAGTCGAGGATCTCCGGGCCGCCGTAGCGGCCGAAGACGATGGCGCGGGTCGGTGATCCGAGTGGGGTGGCGCCGACCTCAATCTCGGACCAGCCGGCCCACTCCGCGCCAGGCTCGAGCCGAGCAGCTCTGTCGAGAGGGAACCACGCGAGCGCTTCGTCGGGCAGGTCGGGAGCACCAGGCGTCCACTCGACGCGACTGACGACTCCGTCGGATGCGTCCGCGACCAGCGCCCAGTCGGCTCGAAATGCCCTCGGGACCAGCTCGGTGAGCCGGCCAATAGCGCGGGCGGGCTCTTCGGTGATGGCCTCGACGGCCTCGAGGTCGAGGCTGAGGTTGCCACCCGCGGCGTAGCGCGACACCCAGAGCACCTGCACACCGGCGATCTGCTGCACGGAAGAGATGACGACGTCGGGTAGAAGACCCGGAGTCAGGTCGACGAAGACGTCGTCGACGGCCGTGCCGTCTGCGCCGTGCTCGACGATCTCGATCGCCTCGATATTCGCCCCGACCGCACCGATCGCCGTCGCGACGGCACCGAGTGTTCCGGGCACGTCCGGCAGCCTGATCCGCAGCAGATGGCTCATGCCGCCATCCTCCCCCGCGTGTGCTTCGCCGCTGTCACCGCGGCCATGGCTAGCTGGCGCCGACGGCGGCCTCGACCTCGTCCCTGGTCGGTGGGTTGGCCCCGACCCGCCCACAGGTCATCGCCGAGATCAGGACGGCGCGGTCGAGAATCGTCCGGACCACGGCGACGTCGAGCTCGGCGACTCGGGCAGGGTCGAGGTAGTCGGCGTCGGCGACTCCGGCGAGCAGCCCCGACTCGAACGAGTCGCCCGCGCCGATGGTGTCGACGACCTCGATGCGCCGACCCGACACCGCAACCGCCTCGCCGTTCGCAAGGTATGCCAGGCAGCCCTCGGGACCGCGGGTCATGACAACGAGCGACGGGCCGAGCGACGCCCAGCGCTCGAGCGCGTCGATCGAGTCGGTGTGCGGATACAGCCAGGCGAGGTCTTCGTCGCTGGCCTTGACGATGTGCGACGCGCGAACGTATCGCTCGACTCGTTGCACCGCCGCCGCCCGCTCGCCGACCAGGGCCGGCCGCACGTTCGGATCGAAGCTGAGCAGGACCTCTCCGACCGCACGCTCGCGCTCCCAGGCGTCGAGGATGGCGTCGGCGCCCGGCACCATGAAGGCGGCGATCGACCCGGTGTGGGCCGCCATGATGCCCCGCGGCAGCGCGGCCAGGTCGCCGGCGGTCCAGCCCCAGTCGGCGGTGCCGTGCACGTAGAAGTCGTACGACGCACGCCCGGCCGAGTCGAGCGACGCGAAGGCGAGCGTGGTGAGGTCGTCGGTCCAGACACTGTGGTCGAGGCCGAGAGCGTTGCGCTCGGCATGCTCGCGAACCAGCCTGCCCATCGCACCGGTCGAGAACCGCGCGAGCATCTCGGTTGGATCCTTGCAGTTGCCTTGAGGCTGCGGTTGTAGCGTGTGAAGGGTATATTAATTGGGATAGACAACATTCCTTTCATCATTGCATGGAAGGGATTCATGAATTGATCTCTTTGTTT
>DATIOH010000023.1:0-15764 GCA_035473375.1 Nocardioidaceae bacterium
CTTCATCGCGGCGTAGCGCTCGAGGAACTCGCCGAGCACGCGCATCCCGGGCGCGTTGTGGCAGTAGTCGACGATGACATCGACGTTGTGCACGTTGATCTGGTTCATCCGGCCGGGGGAGAGGTAGTAGTTGGTCGAGAACGAGCGCAGGCCCTGCCGGATGTCGTGCAGCGGCGCACCGGCGGCGAACGCCGCGGCGGCCGCTGCGAGCGTGTTCTGCACGTTCATCCTGGCCCGGCCACCGAACGTGGCGGGCAGCAGGTGGGTGAAGGCGAGCTGCATGTCGCGGGCTCCGTGGCGTACGACGATCATCTCGCCGCGCTCGGTCGGCTGGAGCACGAGCGCCTTCCCGCCCCGGCGGCAGTGCGCGTCGATCATGTCGCGCTCCTCGGACCCGGGCTCCTCCATCGAGAACCACACCACCTGGCCCGAGCACCGGCGGCGCATCTCGCGGACCAGCGGGTCGTCGGCGTTGAGGACGGCGTGGCCGTCGCGCGGGACCGCCTCGACCAGCACCGCCTTGACGTCGGCGAGCTGCTCGACGGTGTCGATGCCGCGCAGGCCGAGGTGGTCGGGCTGCACGTTGAGCACCACGGCCACGTCGTTGCGCTCGTAGCCCAGGCCCTCGCGCAGGATGCCGCCGCGGGCCACCTCGAAGACCGCGAAGTCGACGCGCGGGTTCTGCAGCACCATCCGCGCCGAGCGGGGGCCCGAGGCGTCGGCGCGGATGAGCAGCCGCTCGTCGATGACCACGCCGTCGGTCGACGTCATGCCGACCTTGCGGCCCATGCCCTTGAAGATGTGGCTGATCATCCGGCTCGTGGTCGTCTTGCCGTTGGTGCCCGTCACAGCGACGATCGGGATCCGGCTGGCGGCGCCGGGTGGGAAGAGCATGTCGACGACCGACTTCGAGATGAACTGCGGATCGCCGACGGTCGGGTGCGTGTGCATCCGGAAGCCAGGTGCCGCGTTGACCTCGCAGATCGCGCCGCCCGCCTCGCGCACCGGCATGGTGATGTCGGGGCAGATGAAGTCGATGCCGGCGATGTCGAGGCCGATGACGCGTGCGGCCTCCTCGGCGATGTCGACGTTGTCGGGGTGCGCTTCGAAGGTACGGTCGATCGAGATGCCACCGGTCGACATGTTGCCGGTGAGGGCCAGTTTGACCATCTCGCCATCGGGCGGCACGGCGTCCATCGAGTAACCCTGTTCGCGCACCAGCTCGAGCGCGGCGTCGTCGACCTTGATCCGAGTGAGGACCTTCTCGTGTCCGACGCCGCGGCGCGGGTCGGCGTTCGTGGTGTCGACCAGCTCGGCGATCGTGTGCTCGCCGTCTCCGACGACGTTGGCCGGCACCCGCTCCGCGATCGCGGCGATCTTGCCGTCGATGACGAGGCACCGATAGTCCTTGCCGGTCACAAAGGTCTCGACGATCACCCAGCCGCGCCGGCTCTGGCCTTCGGCGATCGCGAACGCCTCGCGCACGTCGGCCTCGTTCTGCAGGTCGAGGCAGACGCCGCGGCCGTGGTTGCCGTCGAGCGGCTTGACGACCACCGGGTAGCCGATGCGGCCGGCGACGGCGACGGCCTGATCGGCCGTGCGCACCGACTCCGATCGCGGCACGGGAAGGCCGGCCGCGCCGAGGAGCCGTCCGGTCAGGTCTTTGTCGCTGGCGACGTCGACGGCGATCGCCGACGTGTTCGACGTCATGGTCGCGCGGATGCGCTTCTGGTGAACGCCTTGGCCGAGCTGGACGAGCGAGTGCTGGTTCAGGCGAATCCATGGGATGTCGCGCGACATCGCCTCGTCGATGATCGCCTGCGTCGACGGGCCGAACGCGGTGCGCTCCGCCCGCACGATGAACGACTCGAGCTCGGTCTCGAAGTCGAAGTCGGGCTCGGCGCGGACCAGGTGGTTGACCAGCCGGACGGCGAGCCGGCTGGCGGCGATGCCGACGTTCTCGTCGTTGTAGCCGAAGACGACGTTGTAGCGGCCGGTCTCGCCCTTCACCTGGCGGGTCTTGCCGCGGCGAAGGTCGTGGCCCACCTCCTGCTGGAGCTGCAGGGCCACGTGCTCGGTCACGTGGCCAAGCCAGGTGCCCTCGCGCAGCCGCTCGATGAAGCCGCCCTTGTGGCCGCGGGAGCAGGTGTGGTCGTGCAGGCCGGGGAGCAGTTCGAGGAGGTGGTCGGTGAAGCCCGGCAGCCGGTCTGTCGGCCACTCTTCGAGCGAGCCGAGATCGACGACGAGGTGGATCGCCCGCTCGTACGACCAGATGTTCGCGCCGCGGTAGACGCGGGTCTCGAGGATGGCGAGGTCGGGAGACGGGTCGCCGGTCGCGGCTACGGCAGCCTGCTCGACGTCGGCCGATCCAGTGGCGGTGTCGCTCATGCGCTGTCGCTCATTCGGTGCCGTCCTCGCGGTCGATCCGGGCCCGGGCGCGACGGCGGCGGAGATTCGTCGGCGAGACGCTTTCTGCGGCGATGTCGCGGGCCAGCCTGCCCACATCGGCATTCGCGGCACTCAGCTCCTCGGCGACCGCCGGGTCGACCTGTGTCGACGCCGCGACCAGCTCTCGCCTCATCAGATCGAACTTCGCCCCGGCTGGCAACACATGGAGGCGAGCTCCGGAGACGAGCAGGGGGTTCGTCCGCTTGGCGGCGTGCGCGTTGCTCGTCATCTCGTGACCGTCGATGATCGTCACGGCTCCACGGCCGATCACTTCGAGATAGCGCTCCTCGCGGACGACGGCTCCGGTGTCCTCGTCGACTCCGATGCCGAGGAGGCTGGGCGATTGGGCGACAAGGCTCAGCAGCCGGCCGTAGCGGTTGCGCTGGGCGAAGTGCTGGTCGATGACACAGTTGTCGAGGAGTCCGAGCCCGGCCGCGAGCTGCGTCATCCGCTGCTTGGGAGTGGCGCCGCCCGTGCCGAAGGCGACCATGTGCGACGACTGGACGCTCGCCCCGGCCGACGTGCCGCCGATGACGACACCACGACGGTGTGCGTCCTTGAGCGCGGCGGCGAAGGCGGTGCCGGACACAACGGCCGAGAGCTTGAGCTGGTTGCCGCCGGTCATGAAGACGCCGGTGACCCCCTCGAGCTGAGCGACCACTGACGGGTCGTCGGCCTCGGCACGGGTCTCTGGGCGGATGCCGCGAAAACTGGCCGCCCCGAGCCGCTCGAAGAGGGCGCCGTAGGCCTCGACGACCTCGGGTCCGAGCGATGACGCCGTCGGCACGATGGCGATGACCGCGTCGGAGCCGCCGCATTCTTCGACGAAGTCGCGCAGCACAGTCCGTCGTCCGAGCTTGTCCTCCGCGCCGCCGATGACGAACAGCGCGCCGACCTCAGACATGCGCAGCACCCTACGGCGCCCGATGATGGCGGCATGACCGATGCGAGAAGGCTGCTGGTGGTGGTCCGGCACTCGAAGACGGAGGCCTACGCGACGACCGACCATGCGCGAACCCTCACCGACCGCGGAAAACGCGACGCCCGCGAGCTCGGTCGCTGGCTAGACCGGGCCGATGTGACGCCCGAGGTGCTCCTGGTGTCGTCGGCGGCACGGGCTCAGCAGACCGCCGAGCTCGCGGGTGCCGAGCTCGGCAGCGAGCCGGAGATCGTCGTGGTCGACGAGCTGTACGGGGCGTCGCCCGACGAGGTGATCGAGATCTGCCGCGCGCAGCTCGACGACTCCGTCGAGCGCGCGGCCCTGGTCGGGCACAACCCGACGATGGCGGGCGTCGTCGACCTGCTGATCGGCTCCGACACCGACGAAGATCTTGGCCACTTCCCGACGTCGGCCACCGCGGTCATCGAGATAGCCGGCCGATGGGACTCGCTCGGTGAGGGCGCCGGCACTCTCGTTTCCCTTTACCGCCCGAAGAACCACTAGGTTCTCGCCGCGACCGGTCAGCATGTTTCGCAAACTGGAGCCACTTTGCCGACCTATTTGCGTCCTGGGCAGAGATGCTGCCCAGGCAAAGTGGCTCGAGTTTGCGGGGGCCTTAAAGAGCGGGCTTGGGCGTTGTGATGCCGTGGGCCTCGTCCTCTGCCTCGATGTCCTCGCGGCTGATTCCGAGGAGGTACAGAATCGCGTCGAGGTACGGCACGTTGACGGCAGTGTGGGCGATCTCGCGGACGACGGGCTTGGCGTTGAACGCCACTCCGAGGCCGGCGGCGGCGAGCATGTCGAGGTCATTGGCGCCGTCACCGATCGCGATCGTGCGATCGAGGGTGACCTTGGAGTCAGCGGCGAAGTCTCGCAGTGCCTGCGCCTTCGCGGCGCGGTCGACCACAGATCCGACGATTCGCCCGGTGAGTCGACCGTCAGCGACCTCGAGCCGGTTGGCGCGGGCGTAGTCGATGCCGAGGTCGGCTGCGAGTCGGTCGGTCACGTGGGTGAAGCCGCCGCTGACGATCGCGAATCGGTAGCCGAGCCGCTTGAGCGACCGCACGAGCGTCCGCGCGCCGGGAGCGAGCTCGAGGCGTTGGTACACCGCGTCGAACGCATCCTCAGGCAGCCCGGCGAGCAAGGCGACTCGTTGGCGCAGGGAGCTCTCGAAGTCGAGCTCTCCGGCCATCGCCTTCGACGTGATCGCGCCGACCGCCTCGCCGACGCCGGCGAGGTCGGCGAGTTCGTCGATCGCCTCGCCTTGGACCAGAGTCGAGTCGACGTCCATCACTACGAGCCGCCGGCCATGGCGCAGCAGGCCGATCTGCTGGACGGCGACGTCGACCCCCTGCGCCGCCGCCTCCTGCGCGAGCACCGACCGAAGCCGGTCGAGGGCGGCACCAGACACGTGGAACTCGATCGCGGTGATCGGGTAGCGCGCCATCCGCACGATCCGGTCGATGTTTGCGCCCGTGTCGGCGATCCGTCCGGTCAGGGCCGCGACCGCGTCGGCGCGCAGCGGCCGTCCGAGCACCGTGACGTGGGCGCGGCCACTGCGGCGTCGCTCGTTGTCGCCAGTGCCCGCCTCGACCTCGATGTCCATGCCCAGCGACGCGGCCGTCTGCTCGACAGCCGCTCGCAGCTTGGTCGCGTCGCGCGGAGCGGTGACGAGGAAGCCGAGCACGAGCCGGCCGCGCAGCACAATCTGCTCCATGTCGAGCACTTCGACTCGGAACGCCGAGAGCGTGCGCGTCATCGCCGCCGTCACGCCGGGTCGGTCGCGTCCCATCAAGGTGATGGTCACGGTGGCTGCGGGCTCGGTCATGGCAGCCAAACGCTAGTCGGCGGCGGAGCAGGCGGCGACGAGGGCCTGGCGCGCCGCGGTTGCGAGGGGGCGAAGGGCTTCGGCACGCTCGCTCGCCTCGCTCGCCGTGAGCGGTCCTGAGTCGAGATGGTCGGCGGCGTCGGCGACAGCCAGGATGCGCAGCGCAGCTGCGGCCGCCTGGGTCGCTCGCGGCGAGCTGAACCACATGGCGGCCGAGAACTGCGACCCGCTGCGAAGGTTCATCAGGGCGTCGGCCACGTCTGGTCCCCACGCGGCGACGTCGAGCTCGGCGAGCCGATCGGCTGCCTCAAGCACGGCGGCGCGCAGCTGCGTGTCAGCTGACGCGATGTCGGGCAGGTACGCCGGTGGGATTGCCGCACCACCGCGCCAGCGCTCGTGCTCACCGCCGACGACGGGCACGAAGCCGATGTCGGGCCCGTGGACGACGACCGCCTCGCCAGTGTCGACCGCCTCGACGTTGAACTCGGGCGGGCCGCCGAGTCCGAGAGGGTCGCCCGGCACCGGAAGCGCAAGGCTGGCACGTGCGGCGCCTTGGCGGCGGAGCTCGCCGAGCAGGAGTGCGGCCGACAGCGGTGCGGATCCGTCGGGCAGCGCGAACTCCGCCGAACCGGTCGCGTTCAGCCCGCCGATCACGGCGTCGGCCGACGCGCCGCCGCACAGCCAGGCGTTCAGCCACGAAGCGACGCGGGCGGCGGGCGGGACCAGGAGCACAGGACGAGCCTACGAGTGCAATAGGTTTGGACGGTGCCCGCTGTCATCGAGCTCGCCGACGTCTCCGTCAGGCGGGGGACGAGCACCCTGCTCGCGGGGGTCACCTGGCAGGTCGACGACGACGAGCGATGGGTAGTCCTCGGGCCCAACGGGGCCGGCAAGACGACCCTTCTTCAGGTCGTCAGCACGCAGATCTATCCGACCGACGGCATGGTCGCCGTCCTCGGCGAGCTCATTGGCACCGTCGACGTCTTCGAGCTGCGACCGCGCATCGGGCTTACCAGCACCAGCCTCGCCGATCGCATCCCGCGCAGCGAACGGGTCACCGACGTCGTGGTTACCGCGTCGTACGCAGTCGTGGGTCGATGGCGCGAGGAGTACGACGACCTCGACCATGCCCGCGCCGAAGACTTGCTCGGCGAGATGGGCGTGCTGCACCTCCGCGATCGGACATTCGGCACGCTGAGCGAGGGCGAGCGAAAGCGCGTTCAGATCGCTCGCTCGCTGATGACTGACCCCGAGCTGCTGCTCCTCGACGAGCCTGCCGCGGGCCTCGATCTCGGCGGCCGCGAGGATCTCGTCAGCACCCTCTCCGTGCTCGCCAACGACCCGAGGTCTCCGGCCATCATCCTCGTCAGCCACCACGTCGAGGAGATCCCGCCGGGTTTCACGCACGTGATCCTCCTGCGCGGCGGGGCCGTCGTCGCGGCAGGTCCGATTGAGCAGACTCTGACCGAGGAGACGCTGTCCGAGACGTTCGGGCTTCCGCTCGAGCTCGAGGCCCGCGACGGGCGGTTCGCAGCGCGTCGCCGACTTGGCGTACACCGGCGCTGACCAGCGATTCCGTGGGCTCGTGCCCCATGTCGGTGTCCTGTGAACGTATTTCGGACAGGGGCACTAAGTTTGGCGCATGGACTGGATCCGCGACCACGCGTGGCAGACGTGGCTGATCGCGGCGCTCCTCCTTGCGGCGGCCGAGATGGCGACGCTCGACTTCACGCTCTTGATGATGGCTGCCGGAGCCGGTGTCGGCTGCATCCTGGCCGCCCTCGGCTTCAACGTCGTCATCCAAGTGCTCGGCGCCGTCGTCACCTCCGTCGCGCTTCTCGCGTTCGTGCGCCCGCCGATCGTCCGTCGGCTGCATCGCGCCCCGACTCTCCACAGCGGCACCGCCGGGCTCGTCGGCACGAGCGGACTCGTCCTTGAGCGAGTCACCGCCTACAGCGGGCGGGTCAAGCTGAGCGGCGAGGTCTGGTCGGCCCGCACCGTCGACGAGTCACAGGTCATCGAGCCAGGCAGCAAGATCGCCGTGGCCGACATCGACGGTGCGACCGCTGTCGTCAAACCCATTCCGTAGCGCCGACGCCGAAGCCCTGAGGGGGTCGCATCATGTGGTTGCTCATCGTCTTGGGCATCATCGTCTTGCTCGGGATCATCATTCTGGTCAAGTCGGTGCGCATCGTTCCCCAGGCGTACGCAGGGATCGTCGAGCGGTTCGGCAAATACCGCACGACCCTGAGCGCCGGCCTCAATATCGTGACTCCGTTCGTCGACCGGGTTCGCTACACGATCGACCTTCGCGAGCAGGTCGTGTCCTTCCCGCCGCAGCCGGTCATCACCGAGGACAACCTCGTCGTGTCGATCGACACAGTCATCTACTTTCAGGTAACCAACCCGGTCGCCGCCACCTACGAGATCGCCAACTACATCCAGGCGATCGAGCAACTCACCATGACGACACTGCGCAACATCACCGGGGGCATGGACCTCGAGCAGACCCTGACCAGCCGCGACGACATCAACAACGCCCTGCGCGGAGTGCTCGACGAGGCGACCGGTCGCTGGGGCATTCGCGTCAACCGGGTCGAGCTCAAGGGCATCGATCCGCCGCCGTCGATTAAGGACTCGATGGAGAAGCAGATGCGAGCCGACCGCGACAAGCGCGCGGCGATCCTCACCGCCGAGGGCATGCGGCAGGCCCAGATCCTCACCGCCGAAGGCCAGAAGCAGTCGGCCATCCTGACCGCCGAAGGCGACCGAGAAGCCGTCATCCTGCGGGCGCAGGGCGACCGCGAGAGCCGCATCCTGCGCGCTCAGGGCGAAGGGCAGGCGATCCTCACCGTGTTCCAGGCGATCCACGACGGGTCGCCCGACCAGGCGCTGCTCTCCTACCAATACCTCCAGATGCTGCCGAAGATCGCCGAGGGCGACGCCAACAAGGTCTGGATCGTCCCGAGCGAGATCGGTCGCGCACTCGAAGGCCTCGGCAGCGCCATCGGGTCGATCCCGGGCATCCCGAGCGAATCGAAGGGCCCGCGGAACCGCGTCGACTACGGCGCGCCGGTCAGCGGCGACGGAGGTCGACTCGCCTCCGACGACTCGTCGCTTGCCCAGGCCAACGACGCCGTGGCCGAGGCGATCGCCTCGGCCGAGCAGGCGGCGCCGCCGTCGGCCCGTCATGCGGAGCCGGCACCGCCTGAGCCGGCTCAGCCCGCCCAGCCGACACAGCCGACCCTGCCAACCGAGCCTGATCTGCCTGAGCCTCCCGTGCCACCCCTGCCTCCTCACCAGTGACGCCGCTGGAGGCCCTCCTGGTGTTTGTCGCCGGCATCGGCGCCGGCACGATCAACGCAGTGGTCGGATCGGGCACCCTGATCACGTTCCCGACACTTCTCGCGGTCGGCTATCCGCCGGTGATCGCCAACGTCTCCAACACGGTTGGACTGGTGCCCGGCAGCGTCAGCGGCGCGGTCGGGTACCGCCGCGAACTCCAGGGCCAACTGCCGCGTCTCCGGCGTCTCGGCGTCGCGTCGATCCTCGGCGGCATCACCGGAGCCCTGCTCTTGCTCAGATTGCCCGAGTCGGCGTTCAAGGCGATCGTGCCGGTCCTGATCGCCCTCGGATGCGTTCTCGTCGTCGCACAGCCGTGGATCTCTCGTCGCATTCGGCTGCGCGAGTCTGCTCCGGCCCACGGGTCAGCGGCAGTCTTGGTCCTCGTCTACCTGACGGGCGTGTACGGCGGGTACTTCGGGGCCGCTCAGGGCGTCCTGCTCATCGCGATCCTCGGGATCGGCCTCGCCGAGTCGCTGCAGCGCATCAACGCCGCCAAGAATGTCCTCGCGGGCCTCGTCAACGCGGTTGCCGCGGTGGTGTTCATCGTTGCGTCGGATGTGGCGTGGTCGGCAGCCGCCGCTATCGCCGCTGGCTCGATCCTGGGTGGTGTCATCGGCTCCTCGGTCGGCCGGCGCCTGCAGCCGACGATCCTCCGCGGAGTCGTCGTGCTGGTCGGCGTCATCGCGATCGCGAAGCTCGTCTTCTTCGCCTAGCGGCCGGCCCGCGATCCAGTCGACGTCACTCGTCCCCTGCGCCGGAGCCGTGACCCGAGTCGTCGCCGTCGTCGCCGCCGTCGCCGTCGCCATCGTCGCCGCTGCCGCCGCTGCCGCCGTGCCCTGAGTTGTCGCTGCCAGGTCCGGAGTTGTCCGAGCCCGACCCCGACTCGGATCCGGAGTCGCCGCCCTCGTTGTCTTCGGCCGACTGGCCTTGGCTTCCCTCGTCGTCGCCCTGGTCGTTGTCGTCGGACTGGCCTTGGCTTCCCTCGTTGTCGGCCTGCTGGTTGTCGTCGGACTGGCCGTCGTTCGAGTGGCTGTCATTGGACTGGTTGTCGTCGCCTGTGCTGTGGTCGCTGTGGTCGTCGCCCGCCTGACCCGCGCCGACGTTGGCGCCCTGGTTGTCGTCGCCTTGGTTGTCGTCGCTAGTGGCGGTGTCGTCCGTAGGCTCGTCGTCCGCAGGCGCCGGCGTCGTGCTCGCCGGGTTCAGCGGGGTGCGAGCGGGACCACCGGACGGGTCGGTGTTGATCTGTTCGACCGCGTACGCCGTGCCCATGGTCGTCAGAGCGACGCTCGCGACCACGGCGGCCAAACGCATGCCGCGACGCGCACCGCGCGATCGAGCGCTCGCTTCGACGGGCGACGACTCGGCCGCCGCGGACGCGAGAGCCGCGATGAACGAATCGTCGACCTGAGCAGGCTCAATGCCCTGGCCGAGGAGTCGCGAGGTGTCCGACAATCTGGGTTCCACGCCATGTACATGTCGCGGGCACGTCGATTCATAACACGTCCATTCGGACGGTTGTGGGCTGGCCGTTTGAGAGCACACAATCGCCACGCGCGCTGTCGAGCCTCGGGAGGCGTCATGGCCGGGTTGTCTGACGACGACCTGGTTCGGCGTGCCAAGAAGGGCGACGAAGGTGCCTGGCGCGAGCTCTACTTCGCCCACGCGGGTCGCCTTACGGTCTGGCTTTCGAGCCTGCCGACCGGCGACGCCGCGTCCGACGGCGACGACATCGCCGCTGCTGCGTGGCTGACCGCCGCGGACAAGATCGGCGGCTTCACCGGAACGTCGTCTGACTTTGCAGGCTGGCTCTTCGGCATCGCGCGGAATATTGCTGTCAACACCCGCCGGCGGAGCGGCCGCCGCTCGACCTACCCGCGAGCGACAAGCGACGGCGGGGAGCTCTGGGGGGTCGCAGAGGACCCAACGCCTGCTGTCGATGCGGCGGCGTGGGCCCGGCAACTGCTCGGTCGGCTGCCACCGCGCGAGGCCGAGGTGCTTGCGTGCATCGACATCGCCGGGCTCGACGCCACCGCGACAGCGTCCGTCCTGGGCATCAGTACCGCGGCGGTGCGGACCGGGCACTACCGCGGCATTCGACGGCTGCGGGCACTGCTCAGCGACAACCAACAGCCCATTCCCGCGGTGTCTCGCCGTCGGCCGCCCATCATCCGATCGGACTATCTCCTCTGAGCGTGGTGATGGCGACAGCCTCCCGCGACATGTTGTGGGTGGGAGCGTCGGCCTGACGCCCTCTCGACAAAGGCAAACCCGCCGCGAGACGGGGACGCAGAGCAAGGGGCCTCGCACGCGAGGCGGCCCGGTCACCGAAAGAGAGCATTCATGCACGCACGACAGGGTGCGGCGCTCACCGCCGCCAAGATCTTCTTCGGCACAGCCGTCGTCTTCGGCTACGCCGCGGGGGCCGGCGGTCCGGCGCTCGCCGCTGGGGCGCAGTCTGGAACCCACCGCGGCCACGATGCCGACCACGACGGCATGCCGAACCGCTGGGAGCACCGCTTCGGCCTGAACGCACACCACGCCAACGCGAAGGGAAATCCCGACCACGACCGGCTGTCGAACCTCCGAGAGTTCCGGAAGGACACCGACCCGACCGACGACGACACCGACAACGACGGCATTGACGACGGCGTCGAGGTTGAGGACGGCAACCCGTCGACAGACCCGACTGACGACGACACCGATGGCGACGGGACGGAAGACGGCGACGAGGACGCCGACAACGACGACGTCGACAACGAGGACGAAGACGACACGAACGAGTCATGCGCGTCCGACGACACCGACGTCGACAACGACGACGTCGACGACGAGGACGAGAACGAAGACGGAACGCTGGTGCACAAGGCCGACTCCGACGGCGACGGGACCTCGGACGGCGACGAGGACTCCGATGAGGACGGCGTCGACAACGAGGACGAGGACGACAGCGACGTCGACGAGTGCGACGACGACCAGGGCGAGGACCAAGACGACGACAACAACAACGGCAACGACAACACGACGGTTCAGACCATCGTGGTCCGCTTCAGCTGACGCTCTACGGCAGCGCGTAGTCGAGCCATCGGCCGACGTGTGCGAACGCCGTGTCGCGAACGTCTTTGCGCGACAGAAAGACGTCGTGCAGGGCGTCGTCGACGCGGATTACCGTGACGTTCGGTCCGAGCTGATGTGACCATTTGGCGATTTGCTTCACATCGAGCACGGTGTCGGCGCGCGTTGCCGCCTCACTCCACTTCTGAGGCACCAGGCTCTCGGCGGAGCACAAGGTGAGCACCGGGCCGCCGACGTCGATGCCGCGGTGGACGGTGCGGTGGCCGACCCGGATGGCTCGCAGCCAGCCGGCCCGCACCGGATAGCTCTCGGCCGGCTTCCAGGTGAGGTCGAAGTCCCACTCGCCCCGCAGGTCGCGATGCAGCGTCTCGGCGTACACCCCGTTGACCGTGCGCGGCACGACCGCGTAGGGGCGGCGCTGTCCCAGACGGTTGATCGCCTCGGTGCCGGCGGTGCGGAGGAAGAACGAGCCCTGGAGGTCGAGCCACGGCGAGTTGAGGATGAACCCATCGGGCACGGCCTGGCCCTCGGTCCGACGGCGATCCGCCCAGAGCGCGGCGATCAGGCCGCCCGTCGAGTGGCCGCTGATGATCAGCCGGCGATGCCCGTCGCGCTCGCGGATCAGGCGACTCGCCTCGTCGAGCTCGGGGAAGTACTCGTCGAGGTCGACGGCGAAGTTCGGCGTCTGATGGGGGAGCAGCGAGCGGCCGTGCTTGCGCAGGTCGAGCGCGTAAAAGTCGTAGCCGAGGGCGGTGAAGAAGTCTGCCTCGCCGGTCTGGAAGAAGTAGTCGCAGAATCCGTGGATGTGCAGAACCGCTCCGCGCGGCCGACGCTTGTCGGACTTGCGGCGCACGAGCGTCGCGACGACGGCTCCCTCGTCGTCGTCGTCGAGGGTGAGCGTCTCGCTGACGTACGGCGGGCCGAGGATGTCGGTCTGCGTCATGCGCACAGTCTGCCCGCTTGGCGAGGCGGACGTCGCGTGGTCCCGTCGGCCTTCAGGGTTCGAGGTGCTCGCCTCGATAGATCCGGGTGATGACGTCCTCGATATCCGGCTCGAGGATCGAAAGGTCTGCGATGTGATGCGTCGCCGCGACGGCCGCGATGATCGGGGCGGCGCTGTTCTCGGCAGGGAACGACAGCCACTGTCGCGGACCGTCGACCTTCTCGGTGGCGGCGCCGTCGACGACCATCGGTGGCTCGGGCTCGACCAGGTCGACCACCAGCGTGCGCCGGGACCCCGCGACCTGCTGCAATGCGGCGAGCTCGCCGTCGAACACCAGCCGGCCGTGGTCGATCACCATGACGCGCGAGCACAGCCGTTCGATGTCGTCGAGGTCGTGGGTCGTGAGCAAGACGGTGACGCCGCGCTCGCGGTTTGTCGCACGGAGGAAGTCGCGCAGACGTGCCTTGCTGACGACGTCGAGGCCGATGGTCGGCTCGTCGAGATAGACGACGTCTGGGTCGTGGAGCAGGGCGGCGGCGATGTCGCCCCGCATGCGCTGCCCGAGCGAGAGCTGCCGCACGGGCACGTCGAGCAGCGGCGCGAGGTCGAGCAAGTCGACGAACGTGTCGAGGTTCGCGCGAAACCGCGGGTCGGGGATCCGGTAGATCTTGTGCAGCAGGTCGAACGAGTCGCGCAGCGGAAGGTCCCACCACAGGGTCGTCCGCTGGCCGAAGACAACGCCGATCCGGCTCGCCAGGTCGGTGCGTTGCCGGGCGGGGGCGAGGCCCGCGACCGAGAGGGAGCCGCTGGTCGGGACCAAGATGCCGGTCAGCATCTTGATCGTGGTCGACTTGCCGGCGCCGTTGGGACCGATGTAGCCGACCATCTCGCCCGGCTCGATGACGAACGAGAGGTCTTGCACCGCGGCGACGGTCTCGACCGCGCGTCGAAGCCGACTGACCTTGCGACGGACGACGAACGTGCGCGACACGTCGCGAACCTCGATGATCGGCACGGCTTCAGCTCCCCGTCGATCGATAGCGGCGGAGTCCGGCGCGCCAGACGAGGGCGGCGACCGCGACCAGCGCCGCGGCGGCGACGGGCGAGGCGAACTGGACGGCCGTGGGGAGGCCGAGCGGGTCGGGCCGGTCGAGGATGTACAGGCTCGGGTACCAGTTGACGAAGGTGATCGGGACGATGAAAGTCAACGCCTTCACCGCCTCGGCCGGATAGATCGTCATCGGGAACTGCGCCAAGGTGCTGCCTCCGTACGTGAACGCATTCGCGACCTCGGAAGCGTCTGCCGTCCAGAACTGCAGGGCTGCTCCGAGGGTGTAGACGGCCAGGAAGATGATGCTGCCGAAGAGCAGGAGGTACGGCAGCATCGCCACCCGCGCCGGCGTCCAGTCGACGTCGACGTGTGACAGGCTGATGCCGAAGACGATCGCGGCCTGGGCGATCCGACCGATCCTCCGCAGCGCGAACTCGTCAGCGCACATCTGTACGAAGGCGGGCGCCGGACGGACGAGCATCGCGTCGAAGGTGCCCATGCGGATGCGCAGCCCGAGCCGCTCGACGTTGCCGAGGAGCAGGTCTGCGACGCCGAGGCACAGGGCCGAGCCGCCGTACAGGAAACCGATCTCCCAGAGCGAGAAGCCGCCGAGCGCGTCGACCGAGGCGAACATGACGGCGATGCCGACGAAGTCGAGGGCGGTGATGAGGAACTGTCCGATCGTGAGGACCGCGAATGACGTGCGGTACGTCATCGACACCCGGATCCACATCGACGCCAAGAGCAGGTAGGCGCGGACGGCGCGCGACAGCCGGCTAACCACCCTGCACCACCACCTTGCGGTTGGCGCGCTCGAGCACAAGGTGGCAGATTCCGAGCAGGACGATCGTCCAGAGTGCTTGGAATCCGAGTGCTCGCCAGATCTCGGGGCCGGAGTCGTGGCCGAGCCAGATGTCTGCCGGCACTTGGAGGTAGGCGGCCCAGGGCAGGACCGTCGCGAGATCGCGCGTCCATCCGGGGAACAGCACCAACGGCACGACGAGCCCGGAGAAGAACATCGAGAACACGGCGGCGAGGTTCTTCATCCCGGTGTCGTCGAGCAGCCAGAACGCGCTTGCCGAGACGAGCATCCGGATGCCGAAGCTGACCGTGACCGCAAGCACGACCGAGACGGCGAAGGCCGCCCAGGTCGCTGGGCCCGCGGGGTAGCGCAGGTCGAACAGGATGGCCCCGAAGATCGTCGGCGCGAGCCCGCGCGTCAGCAGGTGGTACAGGGCCCGACCGAGGTCGCTTGCGAGGTACCAGCCGAGCAGGCTCACCGGTCGATACAGATCGATGGCGACGTCGCCTGACTTGATCCGGGTCGCCAGATCGTCGGTGGCCCCGCCGCTCCAGACGGCGACCGTCATGATCATTGCCTGGCCGAGCCAGGCGTACGTCACGGCGTCTTTGACGTCATATCCGCCGGCGGTCGGATTCTGAGTCCAGACGGCGATGTAGGTGTACGAGATGATCGCGCCGAACACGCAGTTGGTGAAGATGCCGGCGATCGTCGCCGCGCGGTAGGTCGAGTACCGGCGGAAGCTCCTGCCCGCGACCGCCAGCCAGAGCGATCCCCACGCGCGCACGAAGGGACAGTCTGCCGTCAGCGTCGGGCGGCAGACAAACGCAATCGCTCAGTCGCCCGTGTTCTCGTACGTCCCCTGGATGATCGCGCGGCCCAGCCCCTTGAACGCGAGATTGAACGACACGACGGCCGGCGAGGCGTTGGCGTCGACGCCGAGCGTCTCCTGGCCGACCGCGTGGACCACGAAGTAGTACCGGTGTGGGTGGTCGCCGTCGGGGGGCGCCGCGCCGGTAAAGGACTTCCCGCCAACGTCGTTGGCCACATGGAACGCGCCGTGGGGAAGGGTTGCGTCGCTCTCGCCGGCTCCAGCAGCGAGCTCGGTCACGTCGGCGGGAATGTCGACGACAACCCAGTGCCAGAACCCCGACGGCGTCGGGGCGTCGGGGTCGTAGGCGGTCACGACGTAGCTCCTGGTGCCCTCCGGCGCGCCGCTCCACGCAAGATGCGGCGAGGTGTTCCCTTTCGCCGCGACGTGCTTGTCGGCGAGGGGTTCGCCGTGGCTGACGTCGTCGCTGGTGACGGTGAAGGAGGGAATTGCCGGGAGCTTGG
>DATIOH010000024.1:0-4543 GCA_035473375.1 Nocardioidaceae bacterium
GGACAGGTCGACGTAGCCGTCGCCATCGATGTCGCGCCACGACCGCGGCGACTCCTTCGTGACCGGCTTCTCGTCGGCGAAGCTGTAGTCGTCGTTGAGGTCGACGTAGATCGTGTCGTAGACACCCGCGGTGTTGGAGTCGGTGACGAGGAACGCCGGGCGCTCGCCGTAGAAGTCGAGCGCGTAGTCATCAGGGTGGCTGCCCAGCATGACGTTGCCGGACTTCGACCAGCTCTTCGGGAACGAGTAGGTGTGCTCGGCCGTGCCAGGCGGGTTGCTGAGGTTGCGCGACGGGCCGGTCATGGTGTCGAACGTGACGTTGCACTTGTTGCCGGCGACCGTGCAGGTCTCGGGCGTGGTCTCGGTATACCAGCTGAGGCCTTGGTCGATCTGGTCGGGAGCGGCCAGCCACTGCAACGTGCCGAACGGGTCGTAGGCGTCCGGCCAGCCGTCGGCGCGGCGCTGGACCTTGGCGCCGATCAAGTCAGGGTGCGACCAGTCGGTGCCGCCGTCGAACACGGCGACTGTCGAGCCCTTGCCGGTGAAGCCTTGGTTCCACGCCTGGGTGAAGTTGTGGGTCTTCGCATCGAGGACATTGAGCTTCTTGAACTGCTCGAATCGCGACGGTCGCGGCGCTGGCGCCTGCGAGTACGGCACGTCCTTGCCGTTGCGGACCTTGGCGACCGCCTTCGACTTGGCGGCGCCGCTGAGCTTCGCTAGCGGGTTCTCCTCGGTGCCCGTAGGCGTGCCGTCGAGCTTGAAGGTGATCCGGTGGACCGCCACGACGTTCTTGCCGGAGGCGAGCTTGACGAGCTGGTTGGCGGGAATGCGGCCGACAACAAGCGAGACGCCGCGAGCCTGCGTGGTGGCGTGGGCGTTCTGCAGCTTGCCCATCACGCCGGCCGTGCTCCCGACGACGCTGAGGTACACCGGGATCGTCTTGGTGCTGTTGGCGGAGTAGGCCTTCTGAAGCTTGCTGTCGAGCTTGCCGATCGCGCTGTCGGCCTTGCTGGAGACGATCGGCTTGCCCGCGTGGGCGCCGCTTCCGTGACCCGCCTGGGCGAGCCCCGATCCGGTCGTCTGCGCGTTGGCGGCGCCGGAGGCGAAAGACGCCACCAGAGCGCTGCAGGCGCAGAAGACGAGGAACAGGTAACCCCGCCGTCCCGGTCGGGCAAACATCCGAGTCCTGGAGCCGTGCACGAACGACCTCCCACCTAAGCCGCGACACCGTCGTCGCAACGTTCAGTGGTTGGTCTATCACGGTAAGTGACGTTCACGGAAGGGTTCTGACCTGCGATTACGCAGCGTGTCGACGCTTCTTGCCGTCAATCACCCCGCGCGCAAGAGATCGTCCACCACGAGCACGCACAATCAGGGTTGCGCAATTTGGCGGGCCGATCACGTCGATCGAACGGGCCGGAGATCGACAACGTTGTCGCTCTGGCAGCAGCCTGGGCGGACCGAGATCGGTCCGCCCAGGCTGTTGCTGCGATGTGATCTGGCCTTACATCGCCGACGGAGTGAGAACCGAGTCGATCAAGCCGCTGCCTCGCGCGGCAGACGCCGCACCTGCGCTTCAACGATCGATGACCCTGGACGGCGTTCGCGGCATCATGCCGTTCATCCCCCCAACGCAGACGCCCGGCAAACGGGCTGCTCAGACCGCCTGTTCAGACCGCCTGTTCAGACCGGCTGTCGAGACCGGCTGTTCAGACCGGCTGACGGCCTGACACGACGCCGATCAGGCGCTCCACGACCGCGGTCATGGCCTCGCGAGCAGCAGCGAGAGCCGGCCGCGGGTCGGGGCGGTCGCTGCGTTCGAGCTCGTCCCGAACCGCATCGGTGAAAGCAATGTTGAGCTGCGTGCCGACGTTGATCTTCGTCATGCCGCCGCGGACCGCCGCGGCGATTCCCTCGTCGGACACTCCAGACGACCCATGAAGAACCAGGGGCACCAACAATGCGCCTCGGAGCCGATCCACCAGTGCGAGGTCAAGCTCCGCCGTCCGCGACGTCATCGCGTGCGAGCTGCCGACCGCGACCGCAAGGGCGTCGACACCGGTCGCTGCGACGTACGCACGCGCATCGTCAGGGTCGGTTCGCACGTTCGGGGCGTGCGCGCCGTCCTTGCCGCCGATCTCGCCCAGCTCGGCTTCGACCCAGATCCCGTGGCCGTGCAGGAACTCGGCGACTGCTCGCGTGGCCGCGACATTGTCGTCGTGCGCAAGCGTCGACGCGTCGAACATCACCGAGCCGAATCCCAGCGCGGGCGCGGACTCGACGAGGCTTCGATCCTCGACGTGGTCGAGATGCAGTCCGATCGGAACGGACGCCCGGGAGGCAAGGGCGTGATAGGCCGTCGCGACGGCGACGAGCGAGCCGTGGAACCGGACCGCGTTGTGGCTGAGCGCGAGGATCGCCGGCCGGCCGGCCCGCTCTGCTCCGGCGATGATCGCCTCGCCGTGCTCGAGGGTGATCCCGTTGAACGCCGCAATCCCGACGCCATCGGCATACGCCGCGGCGACCAGCTCTCCGGCGTCGGTCAACACGTCATCACCCCATCATGCGCGGATCGCCGCTGCGCCCGCCTCCATCGCCGAGAAGGTACCAACGGCGACCGATACACGGGGCAATCGCGCAGTGCGGAGCGCCCATGAGTCGGTGTACCCGAGCCGCGCGCGGCACAATGCGCACGTGCAGGTCTTACCGCTGGTTGTCGTCGGCGAGCTCAACGCCGACATCGTCGTGTCGCTCGACGGACCGCCGACGTTCGGCCAGGACGAGCAGATCGTCCGCTCCACGGAGGTCGTGCTCGGCAGCTCGTCGGCCATCACGGCGTGCGGGGCCGCGAAGATGGACGTGCCGACGTCGCTGGTCAGCGTCGTCGGCGACGACCTCCTCGGTCGGTTCCTCCTACAGCGGCTGACGGCCGCGGCGGTCGACGCGTCGCCGTGCCGCGTCGAGCCGCAGACGCCGACCGGCACGTCGACGATCCTCGCGCTCGCGAACGGCGAGCGGTCGATTCTCACCGCGATGGGAACGATCGGCCTGGTCACCGTGGCCGATGTGCCCGACGCCCTCATCACCCCCGGCGCACATGTCCATGTCGGCAGCTACTTCCTGCAAGACGGGCTCCGCGACGATCTCGGTGCGTTCTTCGCCGACTGCCGCGCCCGCGGACTCACCACGTCCCTGGACCCGAACGACGATCCGCACCGCGAGTGGGACAGCGGGCTGGCCGACGTGCTCCCCCACACCGATGTCTTCTTCTGCAACGTCGACGAGGCGCTCGCCATCGCCGGGTCGGACGAGGTCGCGGCAGCCGAGGACTGGTTCGCGATGCGAATGCACGCCGGAGCAGAGCTTGTGGTCAAACACGGCGCCGACGGCGCCGCAGTCGCCTTGATCGGCGATCGCGCTGTGGCCGTGCGCCACAACGTCGCCCCCTCCCCGTCGCAAGACCCGCTGGTCGACACCGTCGGTGCCGGCGACAGCCTCGCGGCCGGTTACCTAGCGGCTCGGCTGCGGGGTTCGGCGCCAGAGCGCTGCCTGCGCGTCGGCGTCGCCAACGGCACTGCGTCGACCCGCGCGGTCGGCGGGACGGCCGGCCAGCTCTCGTGGGAAGAGGCTGAGTCGGTCACGTCGAACCCGGCCTGATCACCGGCGCGATCGTCTTGGTCCGCGCGCTCTCGTACGCGGCCAGCAGGATTCCCAGCGCCTCGATGCCCTCCTTCTCCGTGTGCAGCGGCCGGGTGCCCGACCGGATCGCCCTCGCGAAGTGGCCGATCTCGGCGACGAACGTGTTGATGGGCTCGAATGTCTCGGTCCTCGTCTCTCCGGCACGCGTCGTCACCGTCAGCGTGTCTCCTCTCGCGTCCGTGTGCAGCGAGCCGAGCTCGCCGACAGCGGAGAACCGCTCGGTCGTCGGCGCCGCCTCGTATGCCCAGCTCGTCACAATGTGGCCGACGACGCCGTTGTCGAAGCGCACCAGGACTTGCGCCGAGTCCTCGCCTTCCATGAACGACAGCCGATGCGTCGACAGCATCGCGACAGCCTCGACAGGCACGCCGCCGGCCAGGTGAAGCAGCAGGTACGTCGGGTGGTAGCCGGTGTCGATCAGCTCTCCGCCCCCGCTGGTGCGGACGCTCGCCCGCCACCCCATGTTGTCGGGGTCGAAGTCGTTGTAGAAGCTGTCGGTCGTCCGAACCTCGTAGACGGTTCCGATCTCGCCAGCCGCGAGCACCTCCTTCGCGCGGGCGACCGACGGCAGGAACAGCTTGTTGTGGGCGCACATCAGCGTCACCCCATTGCGCTCCACGGCCGACTCGACGTCGCGCGCCTCCGCCGCGCTCAGACAGAGCGGCTTCTCGCACAGGATGTGCTTTCCGGCATCCGCGGCCGCGACGACCGCATCGCGATGGAGGTGGTGTGGGAGGCAGATGTCGACGGCGTCGATGTCAGCCTCCGCAAGGAGGTCGCCGACGTCGGCGTAGCCGGCGACGCCGAGTTCCTCCTGCCGCTGGGTCCGGCGGGTCTCGTCGAC
>DATIOH010000025.1:0-1953 GCA_035473375.1 Nocardioidaceae bacterium
AGGCCACTTCAAGGGTGATCGCAAGCTGGACTGGTTGATCGCTGCTGACGTTAACGTCGATCACCTGGGTTTTGAACCCGGGCAATTCAATCGTGACCTTCATTTTGCCCGGAGAGCTCCTGGCCGGTGCTCTCCTCGAGCGTCTGCCAGTCCTCGTAGGCGCCGATCGTCAGGGCGACGTACCCCGGCGTGTGGTAGCTGTGCCGCAGGATCCGCGAGTGATCGTGCGACGCGCCTCGCTCGTGTCCGAGCTCGAATTGCTCGAGGGCGACGACGTCTGCACCGCGACGGGCCAGCTGATAGGCCGCACCGCTTCCCAGCGCGCCCTGCCCGATGACCGTGTATTCGACCTCGCGCCTCATGCTCCAACCTCCTCGTCGAGTCGCGGCAGCAGCCATCGTCTGATGTCGGCCGCGAGATCTTCCATTGGTGCGAACCACCCCTGGCTGTATGCGCGCGACGACATGCCGCGCTGGACCGACTCGCAGACGGCCCAATCCTGCCGGTTGACCAGATCCCACAGATCGCCGGCGTCGAACGGGTCGAAGTCGGCCGCGGCGACCGCGTCCGGCTCGAAGAGCAGGTCGCACACGACGCGGGTGCGATCGACCGCGGTCGGCCACAGCGTGAACGCGGCGACATGGTCGGGCGAGCACGACAGCCAGAGGTTCGGGTGCAGCAGCGCGCCCTTGTGCCGCGACAGCTCCACGTCGTCGAGGCCGGCGAACGGCCGACGGGTTGTCGTGCCGGAGACGGTGAACGTCCAGGCACCCTGCCGGTGCTCGACCCCCGCCGCCCAGTCGAGATCGCTGCCGCCCGATCCGAACGCCGGCACGAGCCTCGTCAGCTCGGGATGCACCGGCCCGCAGTGGTAGCACTCGTTGTAGTTCTCAGAGAGAACTTTGTAATTGGCGGCGACGTCGTACTCGAACCGCAGTCCGCGGACCAGCGACGCAAGCGGATAGTTCGCGATCGTCGCCACCCCGTCACCGATCTCGTCGGCGAGCGGTTGGGCGTCTGTTGGCGTGAGGTGCACGAAGCAGAAGCCGCCCCACGTGTCGACGCCGACAGGATGCAGCCCGAACTCGGCGGGGTCGAAGTCGCCGACACCCTCGGCATGCGGCGCCTTGAGCAGCCGACCCGACAGGTCGTAAGTCCACGAGTGATAGGGGCAGCGCAGAGCACCGACCGCACAGCTGGCCGGCGGCCCGTCAGCACCGTCGACGGGCACGATCTGCGACCCGCGATGCCGGCAGACGTTGTACGCCGCGTGCAGGTCGCCGGACTGGTCGGACGTGACGAGCACCGACTCTCCGACGACGTCGACGACCGCGAGGCGACCCGGCTCGTCGAGGCCGAGATCGGAACGGCGGCCGACGCAGAACCAGGAGGAGTGCAGAACGCGATCTCGCTCCCGCCGCCAGAAGGCGTCGTCGACGTACATGCGCTTCGGCAGGGCTGGCTGCAGGGTCTCGGGGGTCAAAACACTCTCCTCTCCGTCTGGCTCGCTACTGACTCGTGAATCAGTAAGAGAGTCTAGTGAGGAAGTCACGGGCCGCGTCCAGACCAGCGTCCACCGGATTTGGGGACGCCCGCGATCGAGCCGGTCGACAGGCGCCGACGGCGTGCGTTTACGACCGGTATCCGCCGCTTTGCTCGATCCCCTGTCTGACCTGCGGGGCCTTATCGATCCGCTGCCCCCCGACCTTGGGGACTACTGCCGATGCCGGATGAGGCATCTCGCCATGAAATGGCGAGATCACTGTTCACTGCCATCTGGAGGACGTATGAGGCGACTCGCCTTACCCATCGCAGGACTTGTCACATTCACCGGCCTCGCGGTTGTCGCCGGCCCGCACGAGCCCGCACAGGCGCACGAGTTCCGAGACCAGCCGAGCGCCGAGCAGTGCCTCGCCACCAATCCCTTCCCGCGCTCGATGCCGCTCACGGCGC
>DATIOH010000026.1:0-14818 GCA_035473375.1 Nocardioidaceae bacterium
GCGGTTGCCGGCCTCGGCCATTGCCGGCGGGCCGGGCGGGACGGATGGGTCGGTGTCGGGGAGGGCGATCGAGCGGGGTTGCGGTGCACGGATCCTCATCTCGGACGACGACGGTGCGGAGGCGGTTTCAAGCCAACGACCTGGCGCGAACGGGCCTCGGCGTTGGCGCGGCCCGATCCGCTCGGGTCGACGTCAGTCAAGCACGGACGGGCACCGCGGAGGTGCCCCCCACCGTCTCGATTCGCACTGGCTCTCCGAAGCGAGGGTGTCACGCATCGTCACCGCCGAAGACCCGGCGAGAAACTCGCGATCCGGTCCGGCTTCTCGTGGCCACTACTCTGTGTATGCCAAGGCGTCCACATATTGAGATACGACCCGACTGGTCAGTAGCTTTGTCAAGGAAATCCATAGCCGAAAGTGACAGATCAACCACGCTTCGTAGTGAATCTTTCGCTCTATATCGGGATTTCTCGGGCATCCCGCGAAACTTTTGACCGACCGGACTAGACCATTCGGTCCCTATCACTGTCATGCTAGTCAGGCGCTGCGGTATTTATCGGAGCGCTACCCCTCACACAACAAGGATCACCCCTCATGCGTTACCCCCTCCTTCGTCGTCTCGTGGCATCGTCACTCGTTGTTATCGCAACCGGTGCCTTCGGGCTGTCGACCTCCTCGGAGGCACTCGGGAGAGTCGCACCGCACCACGCAAAGAGCAGCTCGGTCGACAAGTCCTCCTCCATCGACAAGTCCTCCTCCATCGACAAGCGCCGCCACCGCTCGTCGTCCATCGACCGCTCGTCGTCCATCGACAAGTCCTCGTCGATCGACAAGCGCCGCCACCGCTCTTCATCGATCGACCGCTCGTCGTCCATCGACAAGTCCTCGTCCATCGACAAGCGCTCGAGCTCGATCGACAAGTCCTCCTCCATCGACAAGCGCCGCCACCGTTCTTCATCGATCGACCGCTCGTCGTCCATCGACAAGTCCTCGTCCGTCGACAAGCGCTCCAGCTCGATCGACAAGTCCTCCTCCATCGACAAGCGCTCCAGCTCGATCGACAAGTCCTCCTCCATCGACTGACGCAGTCGAGAGTCCTTCCGCAACGCCGGCCTCGGGCCGGCGTTGCTGTTATTCGGGGCGCCGTGATCTGAAACTCTCGTCCGCGTGTCCGCGCCGGGGCGCGCGATCTGGCCCAACGAGCGATCCGGCTCCTATTTTTCCCAAACGCGTGTTAAGTACGGTTCTCGATGGGCGTGAGTGACTGTTGGGTTCTCGTGTGGCTTCTGTCCGTAATCGGCCACCTACGGACAGATGTACGACTACGCTGATCTAGATCCTCAGACGACGTCCCCTAGTGGGTGAGAGTGACCACGAAGACTGCGCCATCACCCCGACGGGTGAACCTGGCGTTTGCGAGCGCAATCGTCCTCGGCGTGCCGTTCACGCTGGTGACGATCGCGCTGCTGCCGTCCCCTCACATCGACCACGGCATCTGGTATGCGCTCGCCCTCGGAGCGTGCATGGCGGTCTTCCACGCGCGCCCTCGACGGACGGTTCACGGGCGCGGGGTCGTCGAGACGATTCAGCTCGACGAGATCCTGTTCGTCCCGACGATGGTGATGATCGTCCCGTGGCAGGCGTCGACCGTCCTCGCCATCGGCACGATCGTCGGCAGCATCGCGGCCAGGCGGCCGCTGATCAAAGCGGCATTCAACCTCGGTCAGCTCAGCTTCGCCGGCGCCTGCGGGATGATCTTCGTCTACCTCGCCGGAGTCACACCGACATCGAAACCCGGCATGCGCGACACGCTTGTCGCGATGCTCGCCTCGCTGCTGCTGACGTTCATCACCGGCGTTCTCGTGCGAGCGATCATGGCCTATATGAACGCGATCGCGTTCTGGGGGCTGATGAAGGATCTGCGTACCCGTATCGGGCCATGGGCCGGTGCGGTGACGGTCGGCGGCATCGCCACCATCGCGATCGGCAAGACCCCGTGGGCCGGCATCCTCGTCATCGGCGTCATCATCTTCATTCACCGCGCCTACGCGTCCATTGTGATCGAGCAGAGCGCCCGCCGGCACTCTGAGGACATCCAGCAGTCGATCGCATCGCTGCGAACCCATACCGATCCCGAGCGAGTTCGGCAAGACCTCCTCGACACGACGCAGGGGCTGCTCGCGGCCGGCGACGTCGCCATCGTCCCCGACGACCAGCCAGATCCACCCCGGGCCTACAGCGCACCGCTCGGCAACGGCCAACGGCTGCGAGCAGACAACCGGCGCGGCACCGACCAGTGGGACGCCCGAGACCGCGAGACCTTGATCACGCTGGCCGGCGTTGCCGGAGACGTGCTCCGCTCGGCCGAGCTCATCGCTCGACTGCGGACTATCACGAACTCCCAGAGCGAGGGCGTCATCGCTCTCGACATGGACGCCCGCATCACCTTCGCCAATCCGGCCGCGGTCCACATGCTCGGCTGCTCGAGCGACGAGGACGTCCTCGGGGCGCCGATCGGCGAGAGGCTCACCTTGCGGCACCGCCGCGTGCCGCTCGACTTCGCCAGCATGGTCGAGGGCCAGTTCGTCGCCCAGGACGCCGACGCGACGCTCGGTCCGCCGGACGGCGACACGCTCGACATCGCCTACAGCATCACGCCGCTGCGAGCCGAGGGCGCCCACGTCGGCGCGGTCCTCGTCCTCCGCGACGTCACCGAGCGCCGCGCGTTCCAGGACGAGCTCACCCGACGCGCGCTGCACGACGAGCTGACCGGGCTTCCCAACCGACGACTGCTGCTCGAGCGTCTCGACCACGCCCTGGCGCGGACGCGGAGCACGGGCCTCAACCACGGCCTGCTGTTCCTCGACCTCGACCGGTTCAAGCTCGTCAACGACTCCTACGGCCACCTCGTCGGCGACAAGCTCCTCATCCAGGTCGGAAACCGGCTGCTGTCGGGGCTCGCGCCCGGTGACTCCGTCGCCCGAATGTCTGGCGACGAGTTCATCGTGCTCGTCGAGGACGTCGTCGAGATGGAGGCGATCACCGACGTCGCCGAGCGACTTCTGCAACTGTTGCAGGAGCCGTTCGAGGTCGATGGTCATCACATCTTCATGTCGGCGTCGATCGGCGTCGGCCTCACCCAGTCCGAGCAGGGTCGCGACGACGTCCTTGCGGCGATCGACGCAGCCACCTATGCCGCGAAGGCGGCCGGCCGCAACTGCTACACGGTGTCGACCGACGCGTCCGTCGACGAGGCGCGTGCCCGCCTCGACCTCGAGGTGAGCCTGCGGCACGGACTCGATGAGGACGAGCTCGAGCTGCACTACCAGCCGATCGTGACGGCCGACGGCGGCAGCGTCCGCGGTGTCGAGGCGCTCGTTCGCTGGCGATCGCCGCAGCGAGGCGTCCTGTGGCCGGCGCAGTTCGTACCCGTCGCCGAGGAGACCGGCCTGATCGTGCCGATGGGCCGCTGGGTTCTCGAGGAGGCCTGCCGCGACGTCCGCGAGTGGACCTTGCGCCACCCCGAGCGCGAGCCGCTGACCGTCTCCGTCAACCTGTCCGCGCTGCAGTTCGCGCAGCACCGGCTGGCCGAAGAGGTCGCTGAGACCCTCCGCTCGACCGGGCTCCCGGCGTCGCAGCTCTGCCTCGAGATCACCGAGACCGTCCTGATGAGCGACACGGTCAGCACGCAGGCGACTCTCAACGCGCTGCACGCGCTCGGCGTATCGGTCGCCATCGACGACTTCGGCACCGGCTACTCGTCGCTGTCGTACCTCAAGCGGTTCAACATCGACGTCGTCAAGCTCGACCGCACCTTCATCGAGGGTCTGGTCACCGACCCCGTCGATGCCGAGATCGCGAGCGCGGTCATCCGCCTGTCAGCCGCGCTCGACATCAGCACCGTCGCCGAGGGCGTCGAGACGGACAGCCAGCGGCAGATGCTGGTCAAGCTCGGCTGCCCGCTCATCCAGGGCTACCTGACCGCCCGGCCACTTCCTGCCCCCGACTTCCTGCGGTTCTGGGACGGCGGCTATGCCACCACGAGCGAACCCGACATCGAGTCGGTCGACGCGTACCGAGAGCACGAAGCGACCGACGTCGTCCGTTAAGTGGTTGTGTGGCCCACCGCCATCCCAAAGTGGAGCCACTTTGGGACTCAGTCGCGAGCCGAACACCCACGTCGTCGGCTAGTGGGGCACTACTCCGCGAAGACGCTTCCCGCCGTGACAATCGCCTTCGATGTCCCGGAGCCGAAGGCGGCCTGCGCTGAGCACAGCACGGTGTAGCGACCGTCAGGGTCGGGGTAGAGCTCGGGGTAGGTGTTGGCCACGCCACGCAGGCCCGGTGCGTGGTGCGGGGCGACCGCGTCGAAGTAGCGCTGGCAGACGCCGTCTAGCGCCTGCCACGCGGCCGACCCGAGGTTGACGCGCCCTGCGTCGTCGATGCCGCGGGCGCCAGCGATCTGATGCTCGGCGACCGCTCGGTCGAGGCCGATCGTCGCGAGCCGCTCCTCGTCGTGCCGCTGACCGCACGCCACGAAGGCCGTCCCCATCAGACAGCTGCGGGCGGTCGGAGGAAAGTCGCCCGTCGTCAGGTCGGACAGAACGAGAGTGCCGCTCTCAGCCTGCTCGAACAGGCAGGCGAAGCCGTGCTCACCGCTCTCCCACGAAGCTGCCGAGCTCGGTGCCCACGTCACCGAGACGCCCGCAGTCGCACTCCAGGCGGGCACCACGTCGACGGAGAGGGGTGCGCTGCGCGCCGCAGCCGCGGAGGGAGCGAACGCGAGCGCGCAACCACGCCTGACCTCATCGTCGACATCGCCGAAGATCGCAGAGTCGGGGTTGACCAGATCGGCGTAGGACGCGACTTCGGACTCGACCTGCGGCGGGAGCCCGACCACGCCGTACACCTCGAGCTCGTGCGGCTCGTCGCAGCCGACCTGGTCCGTCCAGGCTGGATCGTCGCCGAGCGTCTCGAACGCGCCCATCCCGTAGGTCTCCAGCGCAGCCGCCAGGGCTTGCGGATTGTCCCGAAGGCGAGCGCCTGCGAAGCACTCCCCGGCCTTCATCGCCGCCGGAGCAGCGATCTCGCCGCCGGCGCGGGCAACAAGGGCGCTCACGTCGTCGAGGGAGCCGCCGGAGCCAGAACTGCATGCCGTCGCCGCAAGTGTCGTGAGGGTCGCGAGCGCGACCGCAGTGCGACGTCTCATCGCGGCCTCCCCGAGCAAGCAGAATCGCGATCAGTCTTCCCGCGATCTGCCTGGCCCGACGGGCCTTTGCCGTAAGGGACCAGCCAAGTCCGACCGTTCGGATGACATCGCGAACGGCGGGTCCGGCGTGGCCGTCAGCCGGTGCTGGAGGCGCCTGCCGCGGCCGTGTCGATCGTCTGCTGGACGAGATCGATCGCGTCCTGCTGGTTCTTGCCGACGATCGCCACTTCCTTGCCGTCGATGAACATCGTGGGCGTGCCCACGACGTGGGCCTTGGACGCCGCGTCGGTGGCCGCCTTCACCCAGCCCTTGTAGGTGTCGGCGGCCTGGCAGTCGGCGACGGCCGACCCGCTCGCCCCGGCCTGAGCCGCGAGGTCCGCGAGATCGGCGTCGGACGGCCAGGGGCCTTGCTCGGAGGGCTGATTCTGGAAGAGCAGGTCGTGCAGCTTGAGGTAGGCAGCCGACCCGTCTTGACTGAGGACGCAGGCCGCCGTTTCGAGTGCGCGAGACGAATAGTCGTTGAGGAACGCCATCGGGCGATAGACGATCCGGAGCGTCCCGGCATCGATGTTCTTGGTGTACGTGTCGGCGAGATAGCCCTCGTACATCTTGCAGACGGGGCACTGGAAGTCCTCGTAGAGATCCATCGTGACCGGCGCGCTCGTGTCCCCGCGAGGGATGCCGAACTTGTCGACCGTGCCCGTCGGCACGAGGACCGTGCCCGCCTCGTCGCGGCTGCTCTGCACGGCGATGCCGATCCCGACGATGACGGCGATGACCGCGACCGCGACACCGCCCACGATGAGGTTGCGCCGCCGTTGCTCGGCCCGGCGCTGCGCCGCCTGCATCTCCTTGACTCGACGAGACGAGTCGCGTCCCTTCTTGCTCATCACACGAACTCCTCGTCGTGGTCGGGGTCGGGGTCGGGGTCGAGCGTCCAGAGTCGGTCGGCGCTCAACGCGGTGCGCGGGAACAGGAAGAGCAGAAGAGACAGCGCCGCGAGGCCCGTGTCGCGAGCAATGTCCCAGGGATACTGATCGGTGACGCTCGCCGATGCCGACGCGCCGCCGCCGCCGAAGCAGCCGCAGTCGATCTTGAGCCCGCGTGCCCACGCCGAAGCGATGCCGATGATGAACGCAACCTGCAGCAGGAACGACACGGCCGCCGCGACACGTGTGCCAGCTCCGGCAACGAGCATGACGCCGATGATGATCTCGAGGATCGGGAGGCCGTGGCCGACGGTCGGCACGATCGCCTCGGGCAGCAGGTCATAGGCGCGGACCGCGCGGACGCTCTCGGCGGGATCGGGGAGCTTGAGCCAGCCCGCGACGATCCAGACCCCGCCGACCACGAGTCGGGCGACGAGGCCGCCCCATCGCCAAAACGCCGCCCATCGCTCAGTCATCCGCATCCTCTCGGGTCTCTGGTCGGTTCGACCGTGCTATCGGGCATAGCTCCCGGGCTTCGAGAACGCCTCGCCGGCACGGCGAGTTCCCCGGGGCTGTGGACAACGTGCGCGCGAGTCGTGCCCATCGCCCTACGGTTCGACCTCGCCCACGCCGCCCATTTCCCATCTTCTCAGGAGGAATCCACTCATGCGCTCGCCGCACCGAACACCCCGCCGACTCAATCGACTTCCGGTTCGACGGCTGGCCCGCCGGCTCGCGACCCGATCTGCGGCCCGAACTGCGGCCCTGGTAGCCCTGTCGGCGACGCTCGCGACGCCTGCGGTCGCATCCGCCGCGACGACCGGCCCTGACGACAGGCGGCCCGTCATCACGGGCGTCGCGACCGATCCCGACGACGTCAACGGCCCGCTCGACATCCAGCGGGTCCGAGATCGCGTCGTCCAGGTCGACCGCACCCACTATCTGGTCAGCTACCGCGTTCGCTCCTATACGCCGTTTGCGAACGCGACGCTCGACGGCACGTCGCGGAACTTCGACCTCGAGCTCGACCGCGACGGCGAGGCTGGATCCGAGCGCACGGTGATGGTTCTCGACGACGCCGGCGTGCTCACGGCGCAGATCATCTCGACGGCGACCCGCCAGGTGCTCGCGACCGTCAGTGCGAGTCGTCCCAATGACCGAGCGCTCGAGATCACCGGTCCACGGCGGCTGCTCGGCGCGCACTCGTACTTCTGGGCCAGCAACTACCACGCCGACGGATCGGCGCTGTGCGGCACACAGGACGGCGTCCCGATCACCTGCCAGGACAGCGTTCCCGACGACGGTTGGCTGCGTCTCGACCGGCCGGCCTGGCCCGACACGGACGACCGGCAGGCCGAGTGGTCACGAACGGGCAGCGAGGCGCGCCTTGAGCGCATCGCGCTTCTCCTCGAATCGCGAGGCCTGTACATCTAGCTCCTCGAGGAACTCGGCGAGGTCGGTGCGTGCACGCTCGCCGTCCTCGTCGAGGCCCTCGAGCTCGAAGACCTTCCAGAACCGCAGGACCGGCATGACGACCTCGTCGCGGTGCTGGCGAATGTCGTAGATGCCCTCGATGGCGATCGACACCGCCTTGCGCTGGAAGCCGGGGATGCTCGCTCCAGGCATCTCGAACGACTTCACCACCTTGGTGATGGCCTGCATCGTCTGGTTGGGGTCGAGGTCGAGGGCGCCCTTGAGGAGGTTGCGGTAGAAGATCATGTGCAGGTTCTCGTCGGCGGCGATCCGCGCGAGCAACTGGTCGGCGATCGGATCGTTGGTCGCGCGCCCGGTGTTGCGGTGCGAGACGCGGGTCGCGAGCTCCTGGAACGACACGTAGGCGAGTGATCGCAGCAGATCCTGGTCGTGGCTCGACTGGAACCCCTGAGACATGTGGACCATCCGCAGCCGCTCGAGCTCGACCGGGTCGACCGCACGGGTGACGGTGAGATAGTCGCGAAGCGCAACACCGTGGCGACCCTCTTCGGCCGTCCATCGGTGCACCCAGTCGCCCCAGGCCTGGTCTCGACCGAAGAGCACCGCGATCTCGTGGTGGTAGCTCGGCAGATTGTCCTCGGTGAGCAGGTTGATGATGAGCGCGGTGCGGGCGACATCGGTCAGCTTGGAGTCGGTCTCGAGCCACGCGTCGCCGCCGAGCAGGCCGTCGAAGTTCCGACCCTCGCTCCACGGGATGTACTCGTGGGGGAACCACTCCTTGGCGACCGGGATGTGGCGATTGAGCTCGCCCTCGACGACGGGATTGAGCTCAAGCAGGAAGTCGGTCTGGCTCAGGGTCCGGTGCGGTGCGGTGGTCATCGAATCGTCCTCCATGTCCGACCAGCGTGTCCCGGCCTGCGATCTAACCTACGGTTCCGTAACCTACGGTACCGTAACTCGGCCGTTCCGCCGCATCAGTCACCGCTGCGAGGCAGACAAGCACGGGAAACACCCGATCGAGCTCTTCGTTGAGCTCGTCGAGCGTCACCACGTCGAAGGCCAGCAGCACCCGGCGGCGGGGACCGCGACGATCGCCTCAGGGAGGCCCGCGAGGTCCGCTGATCACGTCAGTTCTTCATCACGCCGATCGGTCGATACTTCAGACCCGGGAACGATTTCGCCGTCGAACGGTGCAGCCGGTCGTGCACGACCTCCGCGAGGACGTTGCGATAGTCGGTGGTGGCCTTCAGGTCGCCTTCGCCGAGATCCTGCGGCGACAGCCCTGGCCACTTCGCGTAGTACCGACCGCCCTTGACGCCTGCCCCGGCCAGCAGCATGACGTTGCCCCAGCCGTGATCGAGGCCGCCCGCACTGTTCTCGTCGACCCTGCGGCCGAACTCGCTGATCGTCACGACCGTGACTCGATTGCGCAGATCGTCGAGGTCGTCGAGGAAGGCGGCCAGCACCTTGGCGAAACCCGACAGCATCGAGGTCATCGACCCGCCGTCGACCGAGCCGACGTCGGTGTGCATGTCCCAGCTGCCGTAGTCGACGGCGACGACCTCGGTGCCGACGTCGGCGCGGATGAGCTGGGCGGTGTTCTTCAGCGCGTCAGAGAGGTCTCCGGCCGGCCAGTCGGTCGGGTAGGTGACACCGTGGTGCGGCTTGTACGTCTGGCGTGCGTACGGCTCCATCTGCTTGACCGTCCGCAGCGCCGACCTGGCCGCGCGGCCGATCGAGCCGGGCGCATGCCCCCACACGGTCTCGAGCTGGTTGCGCCGGCGGCGTCTCCACTGCGCGCTGTCCCACTCGGGGTTGGCCGCCGCGAGGTAGAGCCCCGCGATGCTGTCGGTCGCGATCGTCGGCTCGGGGCCGGCGAGCGCCGTCGGGACGATCGACGTACCGAACTGCACCGCCTCGGTCGGGAAGGCGCCGGAGTCGAGCCCGATCGCTCGGTTGACCCAGCCCTGACGCAGAGCCGAGCCGGGGGCGGCGTCCTCGACCGCCTCCATCGCCGAGAAGTGCGACCGGTCGGGCACCTTGAGGCCGACGGCGTGTACTGCGGCGAGCCGATCCTGCTTCCAGAACTTCCCCAGCGGCTTGAGAGCGGGGTTCAGCCCGAAGGTGTGATTGCGGTGGATCAGCGCGCCCTCGGGCACCGCGATCGTCGGCCGGGAGTGGTAGTAGTTCTGCTCCTTGTAGGGCACGACGACGCTCAACCCGTCGATTCCGCCGCGCAGGCTGATCACGACCAGCACGTTGTTCTTCACGGTCTGGCCGAAGACCACCTGGCGGAAGACCCCGCCGAACGCAGTGCTCGCGACGCCGAGGCCGGTGCCTGCCGCCATGCCGGCGACGAACCGCCGGCGCGTCAGCTCGGCTGCCTGCTCGTACTCCGCGCAGCAGCCGGCACTGTGGGTGTGGTCGGTCGCTGCCGTCTCGGGCTCGTATTTCGTCATCGGGTCAGGTGCTCCGGGGTGTCGAGGATCGCAGTAAGGAGGCGGGGCATGAGCCACTGCACGAGCTCGTGCCGTTTGTTGACCTTGTCGGCGGGATCGACGCCCGTCGCCTGACAGGCAGCCTTCAGCAGTCGCGGCGTCGACTCGCGGCCCAACAGCATCCGGCAGAGATGGTCGACGAACGCGTCGAACCGCAGCTGCGGCTGTGGGAGCCACCAGTCGCTCTGGTGGTAGTGAGCAGACCCCTTGTCGCCGACCCAGCCGCCCGACAGCGAGTAGTGCGTGTCGAGCGATCCGAGCACCTGACTCGCCGACGACCACGCGTCGTTGCTCAGCGGGAGGCCGTCAGGGCGCGGCCACATGAACGGGTACTGGCCCTTGCACATCCAGATCTGGGCCTCAGCGAAGGGCCAGTCGAACTTCTTCAACGGACGCTTCGCGGTGACGCCGAGGACGCGCACGGTGGCAAGGAAGTCCTCGATCGGGTTGCGCACCTTGGCGCCAGCCGAGGCGTCGAAGTCGGGGTGGGCGACGAGGGCCCGCAGCGCCGCGCGAATGCTCGTGCCAGACGCGAGGTAGGCGTCCGCGACCGAGGTCACGAGGTCGCTCGAGGGCGCGTCGGAGACGAAGCGCTCGGCGAGCTTCGTCGCGAGGCGTCGCGCCGTGGCCGGCTGGTGGGCCAGGTAGCGCAGGTATGCCTTGGTGACCGCACGACCGTCGGGATCGGTGTTGTCGGACTCGAAGCCGAGCACCTTGACCTTCCCGGTCCAGTGGATCTCCGGGTCGTACCGGAATTTCCAGTTGCGCCAGGTGTTGACCGTGAAGCCGGTCAGGATCTTGGCCGAGTCCTTCACCATCTTCTCGGTGTATCCGGCATCGACGCCGACCGTGTGCAGCTCGAGCAGCTCGCGGCCCTGGTTCTCGTCTGGGTGTTCCTTGGTCGACTGGTCCGTGCTGAGGAACAGCAGCATCGCGGGGTGCAGACTGGCCGCCACCAGGAGATCGTCGAACTTGCCGAGCGCGCCGTGGCGCAGCACGCCGTCGTAGTGGTTGCGCCAGCTCCACGCGGTGTCGTGGATCGACGGGACGTGCAGATGGTTCGACCAAAAGTCGACCATCACCTCGAGGAGTTGGCGGCGCGACGCCGTGCGACGCAGCAGCGACCAGTTGGCGAGATCGACGGCGTACTCCCACGAGCCCTTGCGACCGTTGAACACGTGGTCCCACTTGACCTTGGCCGACTGGTTGCGGTCCGGGTACCACGTGTTGAAGGCGTCGCAGACGTGGTCGGGGACTGCGGTCGGCTTCAACTGGTCCTCGAACCACGCGTCAGGACCGCCCGCGTGGCGCATCTGCGTCATCAGCTCGCGGCTGTAGCCCCAGGCGAAGCGGCTCATCATCAGGTGCGCGCGGTCCGACGGAATCTTCGTTTTCGGGTACGGCCTGACCTGCAGCGCCTTCGGCTCACGCGCGAGCGACGGTGGGGGTGCCGCCTTCGACGCCAAGGCGAGATCGGACGAGATCAATGCGTCCCGCGGAGGTGGGCTGGGTGGAGGCGGTGCGTAGACATATTCGCTGGACGGCATGGTCACCTATCGTGGTGGGCTGAGCACCCAGAGTGAATGATTTTCTGCAAAGTTCGACCGGTCGGCGGAGGTCCCCAACCTCGCCAAACCCGGTACATCGGACAATCCACCAGCCGCACCGGCCGAGCCGATGCGCATCACAATGGATAATTGGTCAGAGGCCGCGCCGTTTCGAGGCGCCGCCGGAGTCTCAGGAGGGTGACGTGTCGGATCGTTTCGAGCCGTCGACGTACGAGGTTCCCGCCAGCGACGCGCTGGTCGCGTTCATGCGCGAGGGGTGGCAGGACGCCGACGACCCCGTCGAGCGGCTCGCGGTCGCGGCCCCGGCCGAGCAGCGCCGGCGACGGCTGTCCGAGCGGTTCGCCGGCGAGCGGCTGGTGATCCCCGCCGGCGGTCTGACGCCGCGCGCCAATGACACCGACTTCCGGTTCCGAGTCGACACCGCGCACGTCTATCTCACCGGCAACCAGTCATCCGACGCCGTCCTCGTCATCGACGACGGCGAGCCGACTCTCTATTTCCGACCACGGCACGCCAAGGACGACGACGCCTTCTGGCGCGACGGACGATACGGCGAGGCATGGTCAGGACGTCGTCGATCGCTTCGCGAGGCCGAGACCCTGTTCGGGCTGCCGTGCCGCCACGTGTACGACCTCCCCGAGGCGCTGGCGAAGCTCGGCCCGGCGCGGGTCCTGCGCGGCGTCGACCCCGACGTCGATGCCATGGTCTCGCCGCACCCCGCCGACGGCGCCGACGGCGAGCTCGCGGTCTTCGTGTCGGAGATGCGCCTGGTCAAGGACGCGTGGGAGGTCGAGCAGCTGCAGGACGCCGTCGACTCCACGGTGCTCGGCTTCGAGGACTCGGTGCGCGAGTGGGACGGCGTGCTCGAGCATGGCGAGCGCTGGCTCGAGGGCACGTTCTGGCGCCGAGCCCGGGCCAACGGCAATGACGTCGGCTACGAGTCGATCGTCGCCTGCGGCTCGCACGCGACCACCCTGCACTGGATCGACAACGACGGGCCGGTGCAGCCCGGGCAGCTCATCCTGCTCGACATGGGTGTCGAGAACCCGTCGCTCTACACCGCCGACGTCACCCGGACGCTGCCGGTGAGCGGCGCCTTCACGTCCGAGCAGCGCGACCTCTACGACCTTGTCTTCGCAGCCCAAGATGCCGGGATGTCGCAGGTCCGCCCCGGAGCGTCGTACCGCGACTTCCACATCGCCGCGATGACGGTGCTTGCCCACGGGCTCGCCGACATGGGAATCCTCCCCGTCTCGGCCGAAGAGGCGCTCGAGACCGACAGCGGGCTGTATCGCCGCTGGACGCTGCACGGCACCGGTCACATGCTCGGACTCGACGTCCACGACTGCTCGAACGCGCGGAGCGAGAACTATCGCGACGGCAAGCTCGAGCCGGGCATGGTGTTGACGGTCGAGCCCGGCGTCTACTTCCAGCGCGACGACCTGCTGGCGCCCGAGTCGCTGCGCGGCGTCGGGGTCCGGATCGAGGACGACGTCGTCGTCACCGACGACGGCTGCCGAAACCTCTCGGCCGCGCTCGCCCGCACGTCGTCCGACGTCGAGAGCTGGATGGCCTCGCTTCGGGGCTGACCTGGTCTGCATCAAGATCCGACGTGCAGCACGTTCGAGCGTGCTGGATGTCGGATCTTTGCTTAGAGGTAGAGGCCGGTCTGGCCGTCTTCGAGCCGCTCGGACGCGACGGCGTGGAGGTCGCGCTCGCGCAGCAAGATGAACTCCTCGCCACGCACCTCGACCTCGGCCTTGTCCTCGGGGTCGAATAGCACGCGGTCGCCGACCTCGATCTGGCGGACGTGCGCGCCGGTGCCGGCGACGCGTCCCCACGACAGGCGGCGTCCGACCTGGGCGGTGGCTGGGATGACGATGCCGGCCGACGACCGACGCTCCCCCGCCTCACGGTCGATCGACACGAGCACCCGGTCGTGCAGCATGCGAATGGGTAGCTTGTCGTCGACGGGCTTCGGCTTCGGCGTCACCAGGCAAGCCTAGATGTTGCTGCGGCGGTTGAAGACATCGCGCCGTCGCAGAACTACGCTGGCCTGCACCACAGCAGAGGGTTCGACACTGCCGAGACGGAGCGCGTCATGAGCGGACTGCCGCCTGGACCCCCACCTGGCCCCCCGCCGACCGAGGGCCTTGGTCCGGCCACCGGCAAGCAACTGCTCAGCGCCTGCTGGGGCATGCTGCGCGAGGACCGCGAGATGCTCTTGCTGCCGTTCATCGGAGCCGTCTTCGCCCTCATCGCCTGGGTGATCCTCTTTGTGCCGGGCTTCCTCATCGGATGGGCGGTGAGCGGCCAGTCCGACAGCCAGGCCGGCCCGATCGTCGGCTTCGTCCTCGGCACGTTCGCCGCGACCTGTGTGTCGGTGTACTTCCAGGCAGCCCTCGTCATCGCCGCCAACATCCGCGCCGACGGCGGTGACCCGACACGGGCGCAGGTGCTCGGCCTCGCCTGGCAGCGCCGCGGAACGATCCTCAAGTGGGCCCTGCTGACCACAACCGTCGGCGTCGTCCTCCGGGCGATCCAAGACCGTCTGGGCGCCGCCGGCGCGATCCTCGGTGCGCTCGGCGGGCTGGCATGGGGTGTCGCGACGTTCCTGGTCGTGCCGGTCCTCGTCTCAGAAGACGTCGGACCCGTCACGGCCGTGAAGCGGTCGGCGACTGTCCTGCAGCAGACCTTCGGCACCAGCATCCGCACGACCTTGCGATTCGGGCTGATCGCCATCGTCTTGTGGCTGCCGTCCATCGCGTTGGCCGTCGTCGGCGTCGTGCTCCTCGGACGCGGAACCGGCGCGGACGCCCTCGGCATCACGCTCATCGCGATCGGCGTGCTCGCCATGATCGTGCTCGCCGTCGTCTTCTCGGCGATCGGCGCGTACGCGCGGGCGCTCATCTACCGCTACGCGGTCGGCAAGCCGACGCCCGGGATCCCGACCGAGCTGTTCGCCGGCGTGTTTCGCCGCAAGGGCCTGCTCTCGAGGTAGCCGCGGCGGACCGGCTGTCAGACTCAGCCGACGATCTTGCGGATGGCGATGACGACGGCCAGGAAGCCGACGATGCCGCCGGCGATCTTGGCGACCTTGGCCGTGTCGAGCGAGCCGTCCTCACGTCGGAACGACGCCTTCGCGCTCTCGAGCTGGCGTCCGGCGATCGTCTTCGGCTG
>DATIOH010000027.1:0-17964 GCA_035473375.1 Nocardioidaceae bacterium
TCGCGACCGACAACCTTCCCGACGGCGTCGACGGGCTCGTCAAGGCCGACGGCACCGGCACCCACGCTCCGGCTTTCACCGGTGACGTCGATGTGCAGGCGGCGCTGTCGCTCAGCGCGCCCATCGTCTCCGTCGACGGCCAGATCTACGCGAAACTGCCGATCGTCGGGTGGCAAGACATCGACCCCGCCGACTACGGCGCGCCCGATCCGGGTGCGTTGATGGACCCCGACTCGGGCCTGTCGTCGCTGTTCACGAAGACGGTTGACCCGACGGCCGGCGACCAGGTGCGCAACGGCGATCTCGTGCTCGACACGATTCACGGGACGATTCCCGGTGCGGACGTCAAGGCGCTGTTCCCGTCCGCCGGCGACGGCGACTTCGACGTCACCTACTGGCTGACGAGCGACGACGCGATCAACGCCGTCGATGTGACCGGCCCGTTCTACGGCGACAGCGGCGACATCACCTACCACCTCACGTTCGACCTTGACGCAGATCCGGTCGACATCCAGCCGCCGAGCTGATCAGGGCGCCGAGATGACCGTCGAGCAGCCGGCCACGGTCGGGCTCGCGCCGCGCACCTTGCTCACCGCCGCGGCCGTCGCCGTCGGGTTCGCGGCGGCCGACACGTACGTCGTCGTGATGGCGCTTCCCGACATGATGGGGTCGGTCAGCCTCAATCCCAACGAGCTGCAGCGGGCGGCGCCGATCGTGTCCGGCTTCCTGCTCGGGTACATCGCCATGCTGCCCCTGATGGGTCGGATCGCAGACGTCCGCGGTCGGGTTCCGGTGCTCGTCGGATCTCTCGTCGTCTTCTCGCTCGGGTCGCTCGTGACCGCGGCATCGTACGACCTCTCGTCGATGGTCACCGGCCGGTTCCTGCAGGGAGTCGGTGGGGGCGGACTCGTGCCCGCGACGCTCGCGCTCGTCGCCGACATCTGGCCCGCTGATCGACGCGGACTGCCGCTCGGCGTCGTCGGCGCCGTGCAAGAGCTGGGCAGCGTCATCGGTCCCCTCTATGGAGCGCTCGTCCTCACGCAGGCGAGCTGGCGCGCGATCTTCTGGCTCAACCTCGTCGCCGGCCTTGCCCTGGCGACGACGATTGCCGCGCTGGCCTGGCGCGACCGTGCCATCGGCGACACGCGCGGCAGTCCGGGCGCCCTGCCCGACCTCCTCGGGCTCGTCCTCGGCGCTGCTGCGTGCGCCGCCCTCGCATTGGTTCTCGTCGAGCCATCGAGCCTGACGTCTGGTGTGACGACCGGACGCGCGTTCATCGCCTACATCGGCGACAGCCGTTGGACGACGCCGATCGCGCTGTGGGGACTCGTCCTCGCCGCGCTGTTCGTCGTCCGCGAGCTGACGGCGGCACATCCGCTCGTGCGGCTGCGCGGTCTCGTCGACCTGAGCCGGCAGGCTGACCTCGCGGGCGCGACCCTGCTCGGGCTCGCGCTGGGCGGCGTAGTGCTGGCGTTCGCGACGGCCGACCCCGAGAACGAGGTGTTCTCTCCGCTCGGCCCCTGGCTGCTGGTCGGCAGCGTCGTGTGCGCTGCGCTGTTCTGGTGGCGACAGCGGACGGCCCGCGAGCCGTTGATCCCAGCGGGTGCATTCGGCCGTCCCGGCGCCTGGGGCGCTCTGGTGGTCAGCCTCTTCATCGGGGCGGCGCTCGTCGCAGCGCTGGTCGACATCCCGGTCTTCGCCCGCCTCACGATCTATGGCGACTCCCAGCTCGGCGCGGCGCTCGTGCTCGTCCGGCTGCTGGCCGCGCTGCCCATCGGCGCGCTCCTCGGCGGCTATCTGCTGCGGCGCGTCGAGGCGGGCGTGCTCGGTGCCGGCGGGATGGTCGCCGCCGCGCTCGGGTTCGCCTGGATGACGCAGTGGGACCGCGCCGCCCTCGACCATCCGATCGTGACCGTCCCGCTCGTGCTCTGCGGGCTCGGGTTCGGCATTGCCATCGCGCCGGTCAACGCGTCCCTGCTGGCCTCGACGCGCGCCGAGACCCATGGGGTCGCCTCGGCGCTGCTCGTCGTCGCGCGGATGGTGGGGATGCTCGTCGGCATCTCGGTCCTGACCGAGATCGGGCTGCGCCGCTTCTACGCATTGTCGACCGGTCTACCGCCGGTCGACCAACTGTGTCCGTCCGGCGGGCTGTGCGATGCCTACGACGACCTGCTCAAGGACGCCGCCATCGTGCAGGTCCACACGATCTTCTGGGGCGCCGCTGTGTGCTCGGTCGTCGCGGCCGTACTCTGCCTCCTGCTGATCCGATCCGCACGTTCTGCGACCGTGCCTGCAGAGAGAGGCGCCGATGGCCTCGGAGTTTGACGATCTGCTCGACGCGAATGCTGAGTACGCCGCCTCCTTCCCGATGGCTGGCTTCGACGGCATGGCACACGCCGGCGTCGCGATGCTCACGTGCATGGACTCGCGCATCGATCCACTGCGATTGATCGGCCTGGCGCCCGGCGACGCGAAGATCATCCGCAATCCGGGCGGCCAGATGACCGACTCCACCCTCGAGGGACTGCTGCTCGGAGTGCACCTGCTCGGCGTCGACCGGATCCTGATCGTTGCGCACACCCGCTGCGCGATGGCCACCAACAGCGCAGACGACATCCGGCGTCGGGTCGCCGACGCTAGCGGTGCCTCGACCGCGGACATCTCCGACATCCCATGGCACGTCGTCCCCGATCAGACCCAGCGGCTGCGTGACGACGTCGCCACGCTGCGTTCGCACCATCTGATCCCCGACACCGTGGCGATCGGTGGCTTTCTCTACGACGTCGACACCGGGCGGCTGGCTCAACTCGTGTAGCTCCTCTCCCGATGACCTTCCGCAGCCTCATGGCTACATGCCGTCAATACCGGTGTGGCGCCCGGCCGATGTCTCTACCCTCGAACCAGGCGCACCCCGGACAACTCGTTCGCACGGGGGACTACGGAGATCTCGTCATGCGCTCTCGGCCCGTCCTCGCGTCTGTCGCTGCCACGGTCCCAGCCGTCGTGCTGGCCGGTGTTCCCGAGATCGGAGTGGCGAATACCGATCCCGACGAACGCCGCTGGGCTGCCGCAGTCCTCCGGGTCGACAAAGCACCCTTGCGGCCCTGGATCGCGTTGCAGAAGCCGAACGTCGGCATCGTCACGCCAGGCGTGCTTCGGGTCGGCTCGAAGCTGCACATCGTCTGGTCGCGCTACGACGGAAGCAACCGGTCGGTCCGCACGCGGGTTCTGAACTCGTCGGGACGGATCGCCAGCCCGACGAAGCCGATTGTCACCGGTTGGCTCGCGCTGATCGGCGACCCGAAGCTCTTGTCGGACGGCAACAAGATCCGAGCTGTCTTCGCGGGAATCCGAAGCACGGCTCCCGGCGACCCGTACGTCGGCCCGGCCGTCTCGTCGACCAGTGCGAAAGGCCTGGCCTGGGACCTGCAGCCGGGGTCGCTGTCAGCGACGACTGCGGCAGGCAATGCCGAGACGATCGACGCGATCGACGGCGCCGGCGCGCCGTTCTTCGCGATGGGCGGCTTCGACCAGCACGTCATCATGCACCGTGGCACCAGCCCCGCCAGTCCCGCCTCGACGCCGGACTTCTTCACCGACAACACCGGTTGCTGCCCCGCAACGTCGGTCGCCTTGGCCAACGACCGCGGCAGCGGCCAGGTGTGGGCGGCCTGGCACGCCCTGAGCGCGAGCACACAGGCGACCGCCGGTCAGTTCGTGCAGCGGGTCTGGCCGCGTCCGGGCGGAGCGAAGATCAAGGCGCCGGGCTCGTCGACCGGCGGGCATGCCATGAATCCGAGCCAACGGGTCGCGCTGTCCGAACGCGCCGGCGGCAGTGTCTGGCTGGCCTACCCGCTCGGCTACCCCACCAGCAAGAAGTTCCGCATGTGGAAGGTCGGCACCAAGACATTCTGGGACGTCAGGGCCCACGGGCAGCTCGGCGACGTCGCGCTAGCCCCCGGTCCGGCCGGACGGCTGTGGGTCGCCTGGACGACGCTCGGCGATCGGAAGCTGCACGTGGCTCGGACAAATCCCGCGGTGACGCGGCTCGGTGCAGCCCGCAAGCTGCCGTACCCAGGGGGCGGCCAGCTGAACAGGTTCGTGCTCGAGGGCTCGCGCGGCCCGGTCGACGTGGTCGCTGCGGCGCAGCCGCCCGGATCCGGCAGCAACGGCATCTACGCCGGCCACGTCCTGCCGGGACTCAGCGTTAAGGCGTCGCCAAATCGACTCGCACAGGGTCGAGTGACGGTCACGGTCACCGATGCGGGCAAGGCTGTCCGCGGAGCCAAGGTAGCGTTCCGCGGGCACCACGCGACGACCAACGTGCAGGGAAAGGCCCGCTTCGCGGTGCCGCCATCCGTGCCGGACGGCCGCTATGCGGTCGCGGTGTCGAAACCCGGCTATGCGAAGTCGGCAGGGCGGGTCACGATCACGTAGCGGCGTACGCCTTCCCCTGACGACGGCGCGCTCGTAGCCTGAGGCTGAGCACCACCTCGCCGCACCCTTCGTGCGACGCGAGAGAGGAGACTGCCATGCGAGTTCGCCTCGTCGTCGCTGCCGTCGCCATCGCGGCGACCGCGACGCTCACCCTTGGATCGGCGGCTCCGGCGGCTGCCCCGGCAGGATCGCACAACCCCGGCCGCCATCACGTCGAGCGAGTGCCGGTGCAGCCGATGCACAGCATGTGCGGCGGCGAGGTCGTCTGACCTGCTAGGCGTCGATGGTGTCGGCGTCGACCTCGTAGGCGCCTTGCACGATGAACTCCTTGCGCGGAGCGACGTCGTTGCCCATCAGCAGCTCGAAAACCCGCTCGGCCGCTGCCGCGTCGCCGATGGTGATGCGGCGCAGCGTGCGCCGCCGCGGGTCCATGGTCGTCTCGGCCAACTGGCTCGCGTCCATCTCTCCCAGCCCCTTGTAGCGCTGGACCGGGTCTTTCCAGCGGACGCCTTTCTTGGTCAGTTCGGCGAGCTTCCGCTGCAACTCGTCGTCGCTGTAGGTGTAGACGTACTTGTCCATGCCCTTCTTGGGGTTGGACAGCTCAATCCTGTGCAGCGGGGGCACGGCTGCGTAGATGCGACCTTTGGTCAGCAACTCGCCCATGTGCTGATGGAACAAGGTGGCCAGCAGACACCGGATATGCGCGCCGTCGGTGTCGGCGTCGGCCATGAAAATGATCTTGCCGTAGCGGACCTGATCGATGTCGAAGGGGCGGCCGCTGCCGGCACCCACCACCTGGATGATCGACGCGCACTCGGCGTTCTGAAGCATCTCGCCGGCCGATTTCTTCTGCGTGTTGAGGATCTTCCCGCGGATCGGCAGCAGGGCCTGAAACTCAGAGTTGCGGGCGAGCTTCGCCGTGCCGAGCGCTGAGTCGCCCTCGACGATGAACAGCTCGGTGCGGTCGACGTCAGCGCTGCGACAGTCGGCCAGCTTGGCCGGGAGCGCACTCGCCTCGAGCGCATTCTTTCGGCGCTGCGTGTCGCGCTGCTGGCGGGCGGCGACGCGTGTGCGGGCCGCGCTGACGACCTTCTCGAGGACGGCGCGCGCCTGCGGCTTCTGCCCTCGCTTCGTGGAGGTGAGAAACGACTTCAACTCCCCCGAGACGACTTTGGCCACGATCCGCGATGCGGCCGGGGTGCCGAGAACGTCCTTCGTCTGGCCCTCGAACTGCGGCTCGGCGAGCCGCACGGTGACCACCGCGGTCAGGCCCTCGAGGACGTCGTCTTTGACGACGTCGGCCTCGCCTGCCTTCATCAGCCCGCGCGACTGCCGGATCACGTCGTTGAAGGTCTTGGTCAGCGCCCGCTCGAAGCCCGCCACATGAGTGCCGCCCTTCGGGGTGGCGATGACGTTGACGAACGATCGCAGCTCGGTGTCGTAGCCGGTGCCCCAGCGAAGCGCGACCTCGACGCCCAGCTCGCGTTCGACGTCTTGCGGCGTCATGTGCCCGGTGTCGTCGAGCAAGGGCACGGTCTCGGTGAAGCGATCGGCGCCGTGCAGCCGCACCACACCGGTGACCGGCTCGTCGGTTGCGAGGAACTCGCAGAACTCCGCAATGCCACCGTCGTGCTTGAAAGCCTCTTCGACGGGCTCGTCGCCGCGCTCGTCGCGGATGACGATCTCGAGCCCGGACACGAGGAAGGACGTCTGCCGGGCCCGGGTCAGCAACTCGTCATAGGCAATCGCGGCGTCGCGGGTGAAGATCTGACGGTCGGGCCAGAACCGGATGCGGGTGCCGTGCGCGCCCTTCTTGGCGCGGCTCTTGCGGGTCAGCCCCGACTTCGGCGCGAACTCGGCCGCTGGCTCGTCATCGGCGAAGACACCGGGCACCCCGCGTCGAAATGACATTCCGTGGGTCGACGAGCCTCGGTCGACCTCGACGTCGAGACGGGACGACAGGGCGTTGACGACGGACGCACCGACGCCGTGCAGGCCCCCGGTCGCGACATACGATCCGCCGCCGAACTTTCCGCCCGCATGCAGCCGGGTGAAGATCACCTCGACACCGGGCAGGCCAGTCTTCGGCTCAAGGTCGACCGGGATGCCGCGGCCGTCGTCGCGCACCTCGACGGACCCGTCGCCGTGGAGCACGACGATGATGTGCTTGCAGACGCCGGCCAGCGCCTCGTCGACGCCGTTGTCGATGATCTCCCAGACGCACTGCATCAGGCCGCGCGTGTCGGTCGAGCCGACGTACATGCCGGGCCGCTTGCGGACGGCCTCGAGCCCCTCGAGGACGAGCAGATGTCGCGCGTTGTACGACGAGTCGACGGCGGAGGCTCGTGTGGCCACTGATCTCCTCGGAAGTCGTCAGACGGGCGAAATCGGTGCCTCCGAACACTGGTCCGGGGGTCTGCGAAAACCCTACCCGGCTGATACGACACAGCCGTTCGGCCCACGCCGAGGCGACACGCGGACACAATTTGGACACATGTCCGGACGATGGCACCGCGGAGTGTCCATGATGCGTCATAGGGTGAACACGTCGACGTCTCATGGACGAGATATTCGGCGGCCGGAATAACGCGAGACTGCTTGTATGTTGGCACTGGCAGCGGCTACCGCAGCCAGCGAAGAAGACAGTGACTTACACAGCAACACCCAGGGACTCACAGAGAGGCACCACGTGAACACCGCTTTCGCACCCAGCCCGCAGTTCACCGCACTTGACCGGTGCGACCGCTGTGGCGCTCAGGCCTACGTGCGAGTCCAGCTGATTTCCGGGGGCGAACTGCTGTTTTGCGCGCACCATGCTCGTGAGCACGCGGACAAGATCCAGGAAGTCGCAGCTCGCGTCCACGACGAGACTGGGCAGCTCGCCAGCACGCCGGCGATTGCTCCCGACACCGAAGACTGACTGAGTCGAGTCTCACCTGACATCCGAGGCGGCCGCCGAGCAGGCGGCCGCTTTCGTCTGTCCGGGGCCTGCATACCGCCGAATGTGAGGTGACATGAGTCTCATCGGCAACCTGCTCGTCGGCCTCGCGATCGCGATCGGGCTGGTCGGCGTCGTGGTGCCGATCCTGCCGGGGACGCTCCTGATCCTCGTCGCCATCGTCGTGTGGGCCGTTGCCGAGGGCGGAGTCGTCGCGTGGACCGCGTGCGGGATCGCGATCGGCATTCTGGTGGCAGGGCAGGCCCTCAAGTACGCCGTTCCGGGACGTCGGCTCAGCGTTCACGGCGTGCCGGCCAGCACGCTGATAGTCGCAGGACTGCTTGGCGTGATCGGGTTCTTCGTCGTCCCCGTGGTCGGACTGGTCATCGGCTTCGTCGGCGGTGTCTACGTGGCCGAGGCGGCGCGTCTGCACGACGTCGTCGGTGCGTGGCGCTCGACGATGGCTGCTCTCACCGCGGTCGGCCTGTCGATCGCCATCGAGCTTGTCGGCGGGCTTCTCGCCGCCGCCGTGTGGGCGATCGGCGTTCTCGCGACGACTGGCTGATCGACCGACGACCGACGACCGACGACCGACGACCTACATCGCGATCTCTGTCGCGATGTGCAGCCGAACCACGGTGCCGGTGGGGAACACCCTGATCTGAACAAGATCGCACAGCTGGTTCGCCAGCCACAGCCCGCGGCGGCCGACGTCGTCGGGGTCGGGGTCCTCGCGTCCGGCGAGCGGGTTGGTCAAGGCGCCGGAGTCAGCCACCTCGCAAACGACGTGCCGCCCGTCGGCCCACATCCGAAGGTCACCGTGCCCGCCACCGTGTCGGATGCTGTTCGTCGCGATCTCGCTGACGGCGACCATGAGCTCGAAGGCCCTCGCCCCGGTGACGCCGAACGCGGCGGCAGTCGCCGCAGCGGTGTGCCGCACCCGGCGCAGGTCGTCTGGCCCGAACGCAATCGACGTGACGCCGCCCGAGGGGTCGGGCAGCGGATCGTCGAGATGCGCACTGGCCATGTCATGTGCGCGTGCCTGCGGACTCGATCGATGTCGACCGTCTTCGAGGAGGAGCGGATGACTGCGACGAGCCTCGTCGACCACCGTCGAGTCGAGCGTCGTCGTGTCGTACGGACAGAGAAGCCACCAGTCGCTGGTGTTGTCGAACGCCACGTTCAGCAGAGACTCGTGCCGCTGGGCTTCGACCAGCTCCACGTCGGAGCGGCCGGCCCAGATCGGCTCGCCGATGCCACGGCGGCTCTGGCCGGGGTCAGGTCCGTCGCGGAGGAACCGCCGCCAGGCCGGGATGATGCGGGCGGGATTGCGGCCCAGCTCGGCCATGTCGGCGAACATGACCCGATCGCCGTCGTTCCCGAGCGCGTCTTTGAGCGCGGCGATCTTCTCGAGGCTCAAGGCCGCGAGGATGGGCTCGTCACGGGCGATGCCGTCGAGGACGAAGTGGACGGTCGCGGCCAGGAAGTCATCGGCGCCGGCGTACAACAGCGCCTCGTGGCGGAAGCCCGCGTGTGCATCCGCGGGCGGGGAAGCCGCGGTCATTGTCGAGGACTCTAGCCGCGGCCAACGCCGCTGGTAAGGGGCCGATCAGGGCTGAAATGGCCGGAACAGGCGAACCTTGTACTGGTGATTGACCGGGGTTGAGCGGCCGGACAGCCGAATTCCGCGCACGGTCACTGTGTATGACCCCGGGCTGTGCACATCGCTGACCTGGAACACGATCGTCGGGGCTCCGTAGCCGTTGACGACCGGGTAGGTCTGAACGGGGAGCTGTGAGCCGCCTGCCTCGACCCGGACGCGCGCCTGCGAGAAGTCGGCGCCGGCGCCCGAGCTGAGCGACCAGCGACCGGCCGGCTCGATCGGGCCTGGGAACCAGCCGGCGGTCGGCCAGCTGACCCACCGCGGATTGGGGCGGGTCGAGCTGCTCGCCCCGCCGAAGACGGTCAGCGCATTGGTCGTCGCCGTCATGCCGTTGCCCATCTTGAGCGTCGGCGGATACATGATCCAGCGGCGATGGCCCACGACCTCGTTGCCGGAGCCGCCGTCGTCCATGTACTGCCTGATGGCGCCGCCGGCGGTGATGGTGGGGTAGCTGTACGCGATGTTGGAGCGCCCGGCGGCGTCGTGCCCCGCCCGCGTCCAACACGCCCAGGACCTCGGCGGATCGTGGTTCAGCGACCCGTTGGCCGACATGATCAGCGCTGCCTTCTGAGCGGGCCCCGACAACCGCTTGCTGAACGAGACGGGGGCGATCCCGCCCATCGCCCGCACGAAGTTGATCGACTCGAGGGTTCCTCGCATCGCTCTGGCCGACATATGGCCCGCGCGGCAGGGGTGATTGCTCCCGGTCCAGCCGATGGGGGTGTTGAGGTTGGCGGCGAGGCGGCCGCGGTAGGCGCGATTGACGGCCCCCCGCTTGTCAGTGTCGATAGCGCCGCGAAATGCCTTCGCCGCGAGGGCCGCGTGGGCATGGTGGTGACTCATGGTCCCGCGCGGTGCGTCCTGCTCGGCGGTCTGTCCGAGCGAGGTGGCTGCGGACGTGAGTGCGATCGCGGAGACCGCGACGAGGGCGAGGGCCGTTCGGGGTCGAGGGATCATGACGCCCATTGTGGCCAGCGGTCAGCGCGAGGTCGGGACGAATCTCATGTACACATTGTCAACTCGACCGCGGAACTGCTTGTTGCCCGCCGTGACCTTCTTGCCGCCGATGTTGATCGGGGCGTCGTTCGCGATGCGGCCAGTGAGGCCAGCCGTCGAGCCGGCGCGTCGGCCGTCGATCCAAACGACCACGCCGGTCGGGGTGCGGGCGCACGACACCCTGTGCCAGTGGCCGTTCGCGACTCCGCGATTGGCCACCGTCTTGATCCGGCCCGCGTCGCCGAACACGACGCACACGGGAACGCCACCGGCGGCGAGCTGAAGCTTGTACTGCCCACCCGCCTGGTTGTAGAAGCCCTTCTGAACGATGTTCGAGCCTCTTACAGCGTGCTTGGCCCCGACTCGCAGCGCACCGCCGAAGACGAAGCTCCGGTGCCTCGGGTTGAGGCCTTTACCGTTGGCGATCTGGACAATCGCGCGGCCTTTGGGTGGGAACTGCGCGGCGCGGCGGCTGACGCCGGGCTTGGCCGTAATCCTGCCGCCGTGCGTCATGACAACGCCTGCATGCCCATGGCCGCTGGCGTCGACGACGCGCGTGCCCGTTTTGAGCGACTCGCGGTGGTCGAAGGTCAGCATGAACTGGAACGCCGATGCCCGAAGCTTGGGCGTCGTGGTGGCGGCGTCAGCAGGGCCGGCTGCCAGCGGAGCGCAGAGCACTGCTCCGACGGCTGCCGCAATGAGGGCAGAGCAGGTGGAGGAGCGTTGAGAAATACGCATGGAGGTCCAATCCCCAAGTCGATGTCGTGGTTCGTGCGCTGGTGCAGATGTCGGCTCGCATCGTGGGTGGCGATGCCTTAGGGGGAAGCGGGCGCAGGAGCCCGGCTTTAGCGTCGTGGTGCTTGCCGATCTACGGCGGTCGGCGACGACCGCACAACGATTGAACGCCATCGGATCGCGGAACGCAAACCGTCGTGCATCGGCGCCGACCGACGACGGCCGGAGCCGGCTAGTCGAGGTAGTCGCGCAGCACCTGCGACCGCGACGGATGGCGCAGCTTCGACATGGTCTTCGACTCGATCTGGCGGATCCGCTCGCGGGTCACGCCGTAGACCTTGCCGATCTCGTCGCGGGTCTTGGGCTGCCCGTCGGTGAGGCCGAACCGCATCGACACAACGCCCGCCTCGCGCTCCGACAGTGTGTCGAGCACGGCGTGGAGCTGCTCTTGGAGAAGCGTGAACGACACGGCGTCGGCCGGGACGATCGCCTCGGAGTCCTCGATCAGGTCGCCGAACTCGGAGTCGCCGTCCTCGCCGAGCGGCGTGTGCAGCGAGATCGGCTCCCGGGCGTACTTCTGCACCTCGGTGACCTTGTCCGGGGTCATGTCGAGCTCTTTGGCGAGCTCCTCGGGCGTCGGCTCGCGGCCAAGGTCCTGAAGCATCTGACGCTGGACCCGGGCGAGCTTGTTGATGACCTCGACCATGTGCACGGGGATGCGGATGGTGCGGGCCTGGTCGGCCATCGCCCGCGTGATGGCCTGCCGGATCCACCAGGTCGCGTAGGTCGAGAACTTGTAGCCCTTCGTGTAGTCGAACTTCTCGACCGCACGGATCAGGCCGAGGTTGCCCTCTTGGATCAGATCGAGGAACAGCATGCCACGGCCGGTGTAGCGCTTGGCCAGCGAGACGACCAGACGGAGGTTGGCCTCGAGGAGGTGGTTCTTGGCGCGGCGGCCGTCTTCGGCGATCCACTCGAGCTCGTCGAGCAGCTTCGCCGACAGCTTCGTGTCGCGGCTGAGCTTCTCGTCGGAGAACAGGCCTGCCTCGATTCGCTTCGCGAGCTCGACCTCCTGCTCGGCGTTGAGCAGCGGGACCTTGCCGATCTGCTTGAGGTAGTCCTTGACCGGGTCGGCGGTTGCTCCAGCGACGGTGACCGTCTGCTCGGGCTCGTCGGCCTCGTCGGCCTCCGACAGTGTGAAACCCTGCGCCTCGTCTTCCTTCAGGGTCGGGTCGGTCGCGAGATCCTGCTCGAACACCGAGTCGTCGACGTCCTCGAGCCGCTTGCGCGCCGTCGAGACGTCGGTGTCGGCCTCGGCGGCCTCAGCACCCGGCTCGACGACCACGGGTGCCGGCTCGGCCTCGGCGGCCTTCTTTGCGGCGCCCCGCTTGGCCGCGGGTTTCTTCGGCTCGGGACTCTCGACCGCCTTGATCGCCCGCTTGGCCGCTGGCCGACGCGCGGGCTTCTCCACCGTGGCAGCTGCCGCGGCCCGCTTCGTCGCAGCGGCCGACACCTGCTTGCGCCCGCCTGGCGCTGAGCTGATGGTGGAGGGAGACGTTTCAGAGACTTCGCGGGGTGTGCTCGAAGACACGAACAACCTCTCGTAGAACGGGGTAGGGCGCGGCAAAGCCCGGTCACGTCAAGATGCCGCGTCTCTATTGTGACACGCCGGGAGGCGTGCTCAAGCCACTCTGGGCCCTTCGGCCGACCGATTTCGGGGGATGACTACATCCAGGGGCCGGAGGTCAGCCCACCTCCAGACGCAGTGCTCTCACGAGAACGCGCAGCACCTGCTCGAACTCGTCGTCGCTCACTCCCCCGTACCCGATCACGAGCCCTCCGCGCACGGACGTCCGGCAGTAGTCGGCCAGCAACGGCACCTCGACGCCGTCGTCCAACGCTCGGCGCGCGACCCGCTCGGCGAGACTCGGTTCGAGCGACAGCGTCAGGTACATCCCGGCCGCTCCCCCCGAAACCTCGCCGAACGGCTCGAGGGCCGCGATCACCGCGTGACTGCGGATCGCGTACTGACGCCGGGCCGCGCGCACCAGCCTCGTCAGATAACCCTCGTCGAGCATCGACAGCATGGCGCGCTGTGCAGGCCAGGGCGGCGTGTCGTGGCGGCCGTCGCGGCGTGCCGCGACCTCGTCGGCAAAGAGTGCGGGAGCAACCAGCCATCCCACTCGCAGGCCCGGACCGAGCGTCTTCGACGCAGTCCCGAGGTAGATCACGCGATCGGGATCGAGTTGCGCGAGCGCGGGCAGCGGCGCGACGTCGTAACGAAACTCGGAGTCGTAGTCGTCCTCAAGGATCATGAGGCCTCGACGTCGTGCCTCGCCGATCAGGCCGACGCGGCGTCCGGCCGACATCGCGACCCCGAGCGGATGCTGATGGGCCGGCGTCACGTAGACCGCGCGGACGTCGTCGGGCGTCGCCGAGAGCAACTCGACGTCGATGCCACTGTCGTCGACCGGCACGTCGACGACCGTGCGTCCTGAAAGCTCAACGGTCGCGACCGCGGCCCGATAGCCCGGATCCTCGACGGCGACCGCGCCCGCCGGCAGCGCTTCGAGCGCCAGCGCCAGGCCATGCGCGGTCCCGGCGGTGACGACGATGTTGTCGCCGGAGCACGCAAGGCCGCGATGACGTGACACATGGTCGGCGATCGCCGCGCGCAGCTCGGGCACGCCGCGCGGATCGGGATAGCCAGCAGGCATCCGTGCCGCCGCGACTCGCCGCCATGCCCGGCTCCAGCCGGATCGCAGCCGCTCGTCGATCCACGGCGTTCCCGTGTCGAGCCGGATGACATCGCGCTGCGCAGCGCTCGCGCGGTCGGGCGGCACATCGCCACCGCCGGACCGAGTGGACACGATGCCCTCGACGCCGTCAGCCACGAACGTGCCCGATCCGCGCAGGCCGGTCAGCCAACCTTCCGCAATCAGCTGGTCGAACGCGTCGGCCACGACGCCGCGCGCGACGCCGAGGTCGTCGGCCAGGGCCCGAGTGCTTGGGAGCCGCTCTCCGGCTGTCAGAGCGCCGCGCTGGACGGCCGATCGGACACTGTCCGCGAGCTGTCGCGGCAAGGGCTCCCGGGCGCCGCGGTCGAGTGCGACAGAGAGTGGCGACGGTGTGCGTCGAGCCATCAGGCCTCCCTCGTCGCGATGCACCGATGCAATAGTGGCTCATCAGAATTTATCGAAAATGGCCGTTGTCTGAGTGCCACTTGTATCGAAGACTGATTTTATGCACGTTCTCTCCCCGACCGACCGCACTCAACTCCATCGGCATCGCGACCGCGCCTCTGCCGACCGTCGAGACCTGCTCGCGATTCTTGCCGAGTCTTTGATCTGCCACCTCGGCGTCGTGATGGACGGCTTCCCGCTGGTCGTGCCGACGGTCTTCGGGGTCGACCCCGACGGCCCAGACCGTGGCGGCAGCCTCTATCTCCACGGGTCCGTCGCGTCGGGCTCGCTTCGAGCCGCGCCCGGCGCCGAGCTCTGCGTGACCTGCACACTCGTCGACGGGCTGGTGCTGGCTCGGTCCGGGTTTCACCACTCGATGAACTACCGGTCCGCCGTCGTCATCGGGCCCGGCCGACTGGTCGACGACACCGACGAGAAGCAGCGGGCCCTCGATCTGGTCGTCGACCACGTCGTGCCCGGCCGGTCGGCCACGCTTCGCGCGCATACTCGCAAGGAGCTGGTCGCCACCACGGTGGTCGCCATGCCGCTCTACGAGGCGTCAGTCAAGCAACGGGTCGGCGGCGTCGTCGACGACCAGGACGACATCGATGCCGGCGTGTGGGCCGGGGTTGTGCCGCTGGCGACCACCGCGGGAGCAATCGAGGTCGACGTCGACGCCGACGGAATGCCGACACCGGCTGACGTGCTCGGCCGCGTTGCCCGGCTGGTGGGGGTGCCCCGTCAGCCCTGAGGACCTGCCTTGGCGGCCGTCTTCGCGTCGCGCTTGAACTGGCGCACCTTCTCGAGGGACGCGCCGTCGACGACATCGGCGACCGAGCGATAAGAGCCTTTGTCGGCGTAGTGGCCGGCGGTCTTCTGCCAGCCAGCCGGTCGAACGGCGAGCTGCTTGCCCAGCAGCGCCACGAAGATCTGGGACTTCTGCTTGCCGAAGCCGGGAAGCGCCTGAACGCGCCGTAGCAGTTCGTCGCCGTTGTCGGCTGTCGACCAGATCGCCGTCGCGTCGCCCCCGTAGGTGTCGACGACGATCCGCGCCAGAGCCTGGAGACGCGCCGCCATCGCACCAGGGAATCGGTGGACGACTGGCGGTCGGGCGCAGATCTCCGCGAACTCCTCCGGCGGTGCATCGGCGATGGCTGCCGGGTCGAGCGTCCCGAAGCGATCGAGGATCTTTGCCGGTCCCGCGAACGCCCGCTCCATCGGGAATTGCTGATCGAGCATCATGCCGGCGAGAAGGGCAAAGGCGTTCGTCGACAAGACTTCGTCGGCGGCCTCGTCCTGCGCGATTTGCAGCGGCATCCCGCGATTGTGTCAGAGCCGCGAGCACTTCGACAGTTCGCGAAAACGGTGGTGAGGAGCCGACGGCTACTCCGCTGCCTTCACCGCGAGAACGGGACATGGCGCGTCGAGCAGGATGCGCTGCGCATTCGACCCGAGGATGAGCTTTCCGACCGGCGACCGGCGGCGCAGGCCGATGACGATGAGGTCGGCCGACACCTCGTTGGCGACGTTGATGAGGTCCTCGGCAGGGTCCATTCCGCGCACGAGCTGCCGGATCTCGTGCTCGACGCCGGCGGCGTCCAGCTCCTGCTTGACCTCGTCGAGCTGCGCCTGCGACTCCATCGCGTCGTCGCGATCAAACTCGCGACCACCGCGGTGGGAATTGACGACGACGACGCTGGCACTGCGTGCCTTGGCCTCCTGAGCGCCGAGGGCGAGTGCGGCCCTGCCCTCCGGCTTGGGGATGTACCCGATCACGATCACGCCCATGGGGACGGCCTCCTCGCCGCAGTCGATGACAGGCGAACCGTACTAGTAGCGCATCCGGAATGTCACCTTTCCTGATGCGGGCGACACCGAGCTCTCGGTCGAGAGGACTCGGCCGAGCTCTCAGTCAATCGGCCACTCGTGGACGGGGACGTTGTCGTGCATATGCCGCGCGTAGCGGGCGACGACCTCGCGGAGCGCGTCGAACCGATCCATCGCGCCGGCGTCGAAAAGCCGGTGGAACGTCTGCGACTGCCACGTAGCGCCGTTGCGGCCGGTGAGACACCGCTGCTCGACGATCGTCATCAACCGATCGGTCTCGGCGCGGTCGAGTCCCCACGCATTGAGTCCCTCGATCGCTCGGGGCAGGAGCCGGCGAACCACCAGCTCGGCAGCCGGGACGGTGCCGACACCGGGCCAGTACACCTGCGCGGCGATGCCGTCGCGCGCGCCGGAGTGGAAGTTCTCCTCAGCGGCGCTGAACGACATCTGCGACCAGATCGGCCGCTCGTCATCGGCGAGCGACTTGGCCAGCCCGAAGTAGAAGGCGGCGTTGGCCATCATGTCGACGACCGACGGGCCGGACGGGAGGACCCGGTTCTCGACGCGCAGGTGCGGCACGCCGCGGACGACGTCGTAAACCGGTCGATTCCAGCGGTAGACAGTGCCGTTGTGGAGCCGCAGCTCGGACAGCTGGGGCGTGTCGCCGCCGTCGAGGACGGCGGTCGGGTCCTCGTCGTCGACGATCGGCAGGAGGGCCGGGAAATAGCGCACGTTCTCCTCGAACAGGTCGAAAATCGAGGTGATCCACCGCTCGCCGAACCAGACGCGCGGACGCACTCCCTGCGCCTTGAGCTCGTCGCTGCGGGTGTCGGTCGCCTGCTCGAACAGCGCGATCCGCGTCTCGGCCCACAGCTCCTTGCCGAACAGGAACGGCGAGTTGGCGCCGACCGCGAGCTGGATTCCGGCGATCGCCTGGGAGGCGTTCCAGTACTTGGGGAAGTCGTCGGCGCTCACCTGCACGTGCAGTTGCATCGAGGTGCACGCGGCCTCAGGAATGATGCTGTCGGCCGTCACCCGAAGCCGGTCGACGCCCTGGATGCCGATGTCGAGGTCTTCGCCCCGCGCCGCGAAGATCTGGTCGTTGAGCAGCCGGTAGCGGGGGTTGGTCGACAACGTCTCGACGTTCATATGCGCCGTCTGGAGGGTGGGCAGGATGCCGACCTGGATCATGTGGGCGCCGATCGACGACGCCTTCTGCTCGGCTGCGTTGAGACTGTCGCGCACGTTGGTCTCGTAGCCGGACATCCCCTCGTCGGACAGCCGCCGAGGCGGGATGTTGATCTCGAGGTTGAACTGGCCCAACTCGGTGACGAACGTCGGGTCGGCGATCGCCTCAAGCGCCTCAGCGTTGCGCATCGCGGGGTCGTAACGCTCGTCGACGAGGTTGAGCTCGACCTCGATCCCGGTCATCGGTCGCTCGGAGTCGAAGCGCGACTCGCGCAGCATCCGCGCGAAGACGTCGAGGCATTGGCGCACCTTCGCGCGGTACCGCGTGCGGTCCTCACGGGTGAACTCGCGCTTCTCAACGTCCTGTCCCACGGCCTCAGCCTGCCGCGTCGCCTGCGACTGCGCCAGCGGACGGCCCCTCCGCTGAGATCTGCGCGATGGACCTGCGGTACCCCTCCCACCGGTCAGGGCTCATCCCGGACACCAAGATGTCGATGATCAACTCGAGAAACGGATAGTCGGGCCGCACCTGCGCGACGCGCTCCGCCGCGGTCGAAGCGAGGGCTCCGCGACCCGACAGCCAGGCAGCGAACGCACACAACGTGCCCGCCGGAGCCATCAGATCGTCGTCGGCCATGATCATCACCTGCCGCCAGAGCTCGTAGTGCCGATCGGCGTCGCCGCGAGTCATCAGGAACCACGCGACGTCGCGGGCGAGCAGGTCTTGCACCACTGCGAGCAGCCGGCCGAGCGTGGGGCTCGAGACCGGGTCGCTCGCGAGCGCGGACCGGACGAGTTCGTCGACGCTGACGGAGTCTGGGCTCTCACCGACGCAGAGGGTCACGAGGGCAGCGCGGGCCAGCTCGTTGACTGTCGCCCGCACGGCGTCGTCACGCTGTGCGAACTGGCCCGCGAGCGCGCTGCGGCTCGATGCCTTCGCCATGCCCAGTGAGACTGCGAGCGCGGCGGCCGTGGTCCTGGACGGGTCGTACGGGGTG
>DATIOH010000028.1:0-2976 GCA_035473375.1 Nocardioidaceae bacterium
GTCGAGTGACATCGTCGGATCTCCGTTCGGCTGCGTGTTCGACTCCGAGCTGACCCAGGCTGCCGGTCGTTTAGCCAAGGTCTTCGGCTGGTACGACAACGAGTGGGGATACATGTGCCGGCTCGCGGAGCTGACCCGACTGGTCGCCGCCGAGCTCGGCTGACTCGCCCCGGCTCGAAGCCCCCGATCGGCCCACCGCGACGGGTCCTTCGACTCTGATCCGCGCACGGCCGAGCCCGACACAGTTCTTCCTATGAGGTGGACACGCCGCGACCCAGAGCCCATCGAAGGCGGATCTCGCCAGGCCGGCGCGGAGCGGGCGTGGAACGGCGTGGCCTCGGCCGCCGTGGCGATCGGGCTGATTGCTGACATCAGCTGGCTCGGCTGGGTCTCGGCCGTCCGCGTGTTCTTCCTCATGGCGTTCGCCTGCTGGATCTTCGCACTCTGCCTCTCTGGCGACATTCGGACTGTCATGCGACGGGTCGCGCGGTGGAGTCTGGTCGTGCCGACGGCCACGGTCGCTCTGGTCGGCTTCTGGGCGCTCGCCCAAGGCTGGGCCATCGTCGCCGCGATCGCCCTCATCGGATGCCACCCGCGAGTCGTTTCGTGGGCGACGAACCGATCCGCTGCAGACGCTTCTCCCTCAGGCAACGGGCCCGACATGACAGCCGGTCACCCGGAGCCTCCGTCTGCCCATCACCCCGCGGCGTCGGCGGCCGCCTTTGGCCGTCCGAGCCGTCTGAGCGATGACGCCTTGCGTCAGTGCTGGGAGGCGAGCTGGGCTCTCCTCCAACGGGCCAAGACTCTGAATGAGGCGGTGCGCATTGTGAACTACCGGCGGATGTGCCTCGACGAGATCGGCCGTCGCAACCCCACCACATTCGAAGGCTGGCTTGAGGCCGGAGCCCCGAACGCCGACGAACCTGCCCGCCACCTGCCTGCCGTCTTCGGCACGACGTCGTCCTGCGACTGACGGTGCAAGTGCGGAGCACTACGGCCTGGCTTGAGACCACGAGGCGCGAGCGCCGCTGTGACCGATCCGCACGACCTGCACCGTGGTGCCGATGGATGCCACCAACGCGACGACCACGAGCGCCATAACGGCGAACCGCGGAGGCGGGCTGGCGACAAACCGGGACCTCAGACGCGCGAGGCGGCCCTCCGCGTCGGCCGACTGCTCGACGGGCGAAGACGACTGATGTTCCGAGAGCCGGACAGCGAACAGCCCAGCAGCAGCCACCCCGAGAAGCAGCACCCACGGAAGGAGACCTTCGGCCATCTGCGTGTGCTCGCGGACGAGCGCAGTCTCGACGACGCTGTGCTCAAGCGACTCCCCAGACGACGTGGTGATCGGGACGAGCACGATGGCCGCGGCGGCGAGTCCGAGCGGCATGAATCCAGCCCAAGCGCGGAAGCGCGGCCAGACTGCGGCGAGCGCGACGGCCACGGCCGCGCTGGGCACGACGACGACCGTCGCATGCACGACGAGCGGGTGCAGCGGAAGGCCGAAGACGGAGTCGAACAACGCGCTCTCCTCTGACGACAACGGCGGCGCCGAAACAACCCGCGACGCTGGACGCCCGAAGCCTCGCCGCGCCAGGGTCAATGACAGATCGCGTCCCTCTCAAATCCGCGTTAAGTCGTCGGCTGCGATCGAGAGCGAGACGATCGCGACCCGCCAGAGCATCTACGCTCGGCCCATGGCTCGAGTGGCGCTGATCGAGGACGACGCGGCGATCCGCGCGTCTCTCACCCGCGACCTCGCCGCCCGGGGGCACGTGGTCTCATCGGCGATCTCTGGCCTGGCAGGCCTGAGTGCCGTAGTCGGCGGAAAACCTGACGTGGTCCTTCTCGACCTCGGCCTCCCCGATGTCGACGGACGCGAGGTGCTCGCGATGCTGCGCGGCGTCAGCGATGTGCCGGTCATCGTCACGACGGCACGTGACGACGACGCGAGCATCGTCGCAATGCTCGACGCCGGCGCCGACGACTATGTCGTCAAGCCGTTCACCGCGATCCAGGTCGACGCCCGCATCCGTGCCGTGCTGCGTCGGTCGCGCAATGCGAACGACGACGACCGTGAGCCGGAGATCATCGTCGGCGGCCTTGTCATCGACCCCGTGAGTCGCGAGGCGACCCTCGACGGCGGCCGACTTGAGCTCACTCGCAAGGAGTTCGACCTGCTGGCCGCGCTCGCCAAGCGGCCAGGCGAGGTTGTGACGAAGCGCGAGCTGCTGGCCGATGTGTGGCAGCTCCCGTGGGGAGGTGGCGACAGGACGGTCGACGTGCACCTGTCCTGGCTGCGCCGCAAGCTCGGCGAGACCGCAGCTAACCCGCGCTACCTCTTCAGCGTTCGCGGGGTTGGCGTGAAGCTGGTCGCGCCGAAGGCGTCGACCTGACGTGCGACGCCGCATCGTGGCGCTCAGCGTCGGCATGACGTTCCTCGTCGTGCTTTCCTTCGCCGTGCCGATCGCCTTGCTGGTGCGCCAGAACGTCGAGTCTAAGCATCTTGACGAGGCGCGGTTTCAGGCAGACAACGCTGCGTACTTCATCAGCTCGCAGGACCCGGACGGAGACCACGTTGCGGCGTATCTGGACGGCTCGCGAGATCGTTACGCCGGCACGACATGGGTCGTCCTGGCAGACGGCACCGTCGTGGGTCAGCCTCCTGGAGGTGTGCCTGCAACCGTCAACGACGGCCCTGACGACGACGGCGACGAGGACGACCGACCGGGAGGCGTGTCGCCCGCCGACATCGTGCACCGGGACGACGGCGCTGTCACCCGGGTGCGGGCATACGGGCGCGACGGGCCAGCCGATGTCTACGTCTACCTCACCGACGAGCAGCTCAACTCCGGTCAGGCAGGGCCGCTCCTCCTGCTGGGGGGCATGAGCCTGTTGCTTCTCGCGCTCAGCTTCGGTGCCGCCGAGGCGGTGTCGCGGCGCCTCGCGCGACCCCTCGAACAGACCGCGGCG
>DATIOH010000029.1:0-8641 GCA_035473375.1 Nocardioidaceae bacterium
AGTTTCTGCGTCAGGAGGGTCCATGGAAACCGCCGCTGCCGCCACGTTCGCCGCACCGTCGATCGACGTGATCGAATCGCTGCTCGATGTCACGTACACGTGGGGGTACCAGGAGTCCCGCCAGAAGCTGCGCGACCTCTACGTGATCGCAGCGGGTGCTCGGTACCCCGGCTACAGCGCCATCTCAGACACGATCGGCGGACTCGGAGCGAAGGACGCACCCCATCCTGACCTGATCGGCGCGGGATTCCTCGCCCTCTCCGCCGCGACCGTTGCGGCCGGCATCGCACTTTTCCGACTTCTGCCAGGCCGATCGGGCCGGGCCGCGTCGATCGTCGTGATCCTTGCTGGCGCGTCGGTGAGCAGTCTGGCGTTCGTCCAGCAGGACTGCACGCTGGCAAAGGCGAAGTGCGTCAATGCCGGCCTCTCCGGCGACCTCTCGACGGCGCATACGCTCCATCGCCTCGTCGCCGTTCTCGCCATTGCGGCACTTGTCGGCGCGCTGGTCATGATGACCGTGAGCCTGCGCGGCAGCTCCGACTTCGAGTCGTGGGCCGAGGCCACGACGTGGGTGACTCTGGCGGCGGGCACCCTGTTCGTTTGGTTCGGCTCGGAGCTCTATGGCGACCTCGGTGGCTTTGTCGAACGGCTTGTCATGGTGTTCGCGTTCGGCTGGCCGGTCGTGCTCTCGGTCGGACTGACCCGCAGGCACTACCAGCTTCTCGGTTGAGTTCGACGAATCGTCAGAACTGGCGGTGGTGCTGCATCGACATCTCCGCCAGCGTGTCGGCGATCAGCGCGACTGCTTTGGCGAGGCCCTTATGGGCGTCGTCGTCGGTGGTCTGCGCGACTGCGCGCGCTGCGTCTGCTGCCTGAGCGGCCTTGTTGGCGGCGTCTTCGTAGCTCATGTCGTCCTCCTGTGGTCGGTGGCTGCCTCGGGGCCGTGTCGGGGGTGGCCAATCCGGCTGCAACCTCAGTCCGCGCACGACGAGGATCGTTACGCACCGACTCGCGAGGAGAAGACGCCGGGGCGAGGACTAGTGCCCACCGCGCGCTAGAACGACGTCCACTCGACGTCCGACATCCCAAAGAAGCCTGCGGTCGCGTCGATCGCCTTCTGCTCGTCGAATGACTTGCAGGTGAAGGCCACGACTGAGAGGAAGCGCGGCCGGCTCCAGACATAGAGGGAGATCCCCGAGTCGATGAGCGGGGCAAAGGCGTCGTAGCCCTCGTTCTCGTCGCGGCCCTCGCCGCCGGGCGCGAAGACGATCGGAATCCCGTAGGTCCGCAGCGCGAGAGTGCCGGTGATGTGCTCGAAGAAGGCGCGGATGACGTCCTCGTCGACGTCGATCGTGAAGTAGCCCTCAATCAGAATTCGCTGCCGGGTGATGTCAGGAGCCAGGTCTCTCATGGAGCAACGCTCGCACGTTCGCCTGGTGTCCGTCGATGCCCAGGCGTGGACGACTGAGGCATACGGGATGCTGGCCCAGTGACGGAGCGCAATGTGCTCGGCGGCGACTTGGAGCCGTGCGGGACCGACCCCATGACTGGCTTCTTCCGTGACGGCTGCTGCTCGACCGGTCCCGAAGACCACGGCAGCCACACCATCTGCGCGGTGATGACGGCGGAGTTCCTCGAGCACCAGCGCGGCATCGGAAATGACCTGTCGACCGCGGTGCCGGAGTTCGACTTTCCCGGTCTGCAACCGGGGGATCGCTGGTGTGTGACGGCGCTCAACTGGAGTCGGGCCTTCGCAGACGGGGTCCCAGCCCCCGTCGTGCTCGCCGCCACCAACGCCCAGGTGTTGGGGCTGGTTCCGTTCGGAGCTCTCGAGGAGCACGCGGTCGACGTCCCGCCGGACCTCAGCGCGCTCGACGACTGACCGGTCAGTTCTGCGGCGTGAACTCGGGCAGCGACTCGGCGAGGATGCGCGCGAACGGAGCCTCGGCACCCAGCTGAGACAAGACTCCGATACCTCCGAGCCAGACGCGGTGGATGAGGAGAAACTCTGGCGGCAGGGTGATCTTCAGCATCGTGCCGAAGTCGGTCGCGCGCGGGTCGTTGAGCCGATTGAACTGGCCGCGCATCCACTCGCGCGAGAACTGGAAGCGCTCGACGGCGGCCGGCTCGACGAAGGGGCTGAGATAGTCGCGCAACTTATCGGCGTCGAGCGTGATGCCAGGACGGACGAAGCCGGCCTCGCGCAGCCCGTCGAGCACAGCGTCGTAGTCGTCGTCGACGGCCCGCCTCAGCAGTCGTCCGATGACCCGCGGAAGGGCGCCATCGGGAAGCCTCGCAACCGCGCCGTAGTCGACGACGCCGAGACGACCGTCGTGCATCAACCGGAAGTTGCCGGGGTGGGGATCTGCGTGGAGGAGTCCGGTGCGGTCCGGCCCCGAGAAGAGGAAACGCACGTAGACCTCGCCGAAGTGGTCGCGCTCCTGCTGGGTGCCGTCGGCGATCAGCCGTGCCAAGGACCGCGGCGACTCCAGCCACTCGGTGACGAGGACGGTGTCGGTGTTGGTCACCACTCCGGGGACGACAATCAGCGGATCGTCGAGGAACTCGGCGGCGAACTGTCGCTGAGCATCTGCCTCGAGCCGGTAGTCGAGCTCTTCGACCACCCTCGCGCGCAGCTCGTCGATCAGCGGCTTGATGTCGAGCCCGGGGACGAGTCCGGCGAACAGCCGCGCGGCTCGGCCGAGCGTCTTGAGGTCGCTCATGACCGCATCGCCGGCGCCGGGATATTGGATCTTGATGGCGACCTCGCGGCCGTCGCGCCAGCGCCCGTGGTGGACCTGGCCGATCGAGGCGGCGGCTGCGGGGTCGTCGTCGAACTCGACCAGATCGCGGCGCCACCCACCGCCGAGTTCGCGCGCGAGCACCTGGTGCACCATCCCCGACTGCATCGGCGGCGCCGAGTCCTGCAGCCGCGTGAGGGTCGTGCGGTACGGCGCGACCAGCGACTCCGGCAGTGCGGACTCGAAGATCGACAGGGCCTGCCCGAGCTTCATGGCGCCGCCCTTGAGCTCGCCGAGCACCTTGAACAGCTGCTCTGCAGTTCGCTCCTGCACCTGGCTTGCGACGGCGTCAGCGGGTGCGCCCCCGATCCGTCGGCCGAGCCCGAGGGTTGCGCGACCGGCGTAGCCGAGCGGAATCGACGCGAGCCTCGCGGTTCGCGCGACTGTCCGCTTCGGCAGCTCCGTCACGCTCCCATTGTGTCTTGCCAGGTCGGCCATCCACACCCGCATTGAGGATGCAGGTCGAGGTCAAGCCGTTGAACAGGCCCGAAGCCGTAGGGGATCTCGACCACGCCGCCGAGAGTCTGCGGTCCGAGCCCGCTGGCCCAGACGGCGATCTCGTGAACGGCGAGCGCGGCGACCGCCGTGGCAAGCGGCTCGTCGACGGCCGCGACGACGGGGGCGTCGCGAGTGGCCTCGTCGAGCAGTGTCGGCCAGGCGGGGTCGACGTCTGCACGCCCCGCGTCGGCGCAGCGCAGGCAGCCGGTGGAGCCGGGGAGGACGAACGGCCCGACCAGGCCGACGCAGTCACGGACTGACGCCCACAGGTGGGGAAGTCCGGTATGGAGGGCGGCGTCGGCGCGCGACCGCGCGGGCTCTGCATCGTCGGCGAGCACGATCAGGCCCGTCGTCGGGGAGGGATCGCCGCTGGCGACGCGGGCCCGCGGGAGCAGTCGGCGAATCTCGTCGGCGACCATGCCCGCGCCGTCGACCGCGATCGCGGCGGCGCGGCGACGACCGTCGATCTCGCCGGCGCCGGCGCTGCGCCCCGACATGAGGGACCACGCGGCCCAGGCTGACTCGGGGACATCGGCTGGACGGGTCAGATCGCCGTCGGTGACGAGTCCCCGGTCGATGAGCGCGTCGAGGATGTGCCCGCACTGCTCCGCGTCGACGCCCTGGGAGGCGGCCGCAAGGATGACGCCCTCGAGGTCGCGGAAGCCGTCGAGGCTGCCGAGGACTGCGCCGAGGGCCGGGGAGTCGGCGACCACCGCCGCTCCGGGCCAGTCGAGCCCGAGCTGCCACGTATGACGGTCACGGCGCAGCAGGCGAACCCCTGGACGCAGGATCGGACGCACAATTGTCTCCCTCGACGGCGGTGTCGAGCAGCCTGCCGGAAGACGTTCGTCCACCGCGTCGGCTGTCCACAGGTGTCGGCGCGCCGGGAGACAGACACCGGGTCGACGCCCGAGAAGTGGCCGGAAGTGCCCTGGCACGCACGAGGGCGGCACCCCTAGGGGAGCCGCCCTCGTGTCAAGTCTGTGTTGGTGTCAGGCCTTGCCGAGAATTCGGTTCAGGTTCGTGCCGCACACCGGGCAGACGGCCTTCGCCATCCTGGTGCCCTTGTCGTTGACGCGGACCTCACCGCTCGCCTCGCGCTTGGCCTTGCACTTCACGCAGTAAAACTCGCCGCTCCAGGTCTCCGCCATGACGGCCTCCTTCTTCGTGATACGGGCGGGGCGGTGGTGCGCGCCTCGCTGGTTCCGGTCGTCGCGACGGGGATTCGCGGGGAAGCCCGTCGGGGTCCTGGTGGATCGCACCGGTGACCTCGCGTCACATTACTTGAGGAGAGACGGCGAACCCGGGTGCGGCGGCCCGAAACGCCCGAACACCACGATGTTTACGCTCAGAGCAGACGACAAACCTGGATAAAACAGACGGTTTGCGAGCCTCAGTCGTCAGCGTCGCCGACGTCGACGATGCCGAGCGACGCCGCAGCGGACGTGCCCTCGAGGTAGCCGCGGGCCCGCTCGGTGAGCTCGTAACGCTCGACCAGCCGCCAGAAAGCCTTGCCATGCCCGGGAATCAGCAGGTGCGCAAGCTCGTGCACGAGGACGTAGTCGATGACATACGCGGGCATGCCCTGCATTCGCGACGACAGCCGGATCGTGCGGTCGGCCGGCGTGCAGGAGCCCCACCGATTGAGCTGGTTGTCGACCCAGCGGACTGACGCAGGCGTGCACCTGGCGTCGAGGTAGCGGTCGGAAAGCAGTCTGGCGCGCGTCAGCAGCGCCTCATCGGTCGGCCGGCGACGACGCTCGGCGTTCGTCACCCTCGCGACCATCGTGTCGACCCACTCGCGCTCCTCGGCGCGGGTGAGCCGGGCGGGGATCATCACGACGATCGTGTCGCCCTCGCGGTAGGCCGAGACCGTGCGGGTCCGCTTGGCCGAGCGGCGGACGTCGACGCGGACGGCACCGTCTCCGGCGTCGAGGGAAGCAGTTTTTCTGCTCGGCATCCCACCACGGTAGCCCGCGAGAGTCTCTGCGCCGTGGAACCGCGCACGATGTGTGGGCAGGCGTCGCGAAGCCCTCATGGCCGGTGATGAGATGCGCACAGGCCGATTCGCGGGCAACTTTCTTTCGTCCACAGCCGGTGCACGGATGCGTTGCAGGTCGAGGCGCATTCGTGGGGGCACACGATCCGGCTTTGCACAGGGTCCGTGCCGGTTATCCACGACGCGTCCACAGAACGTCGACAGGCCGGGGCCGCTTTTCCACACCCTTGTGCACAGGGGTGCACCGCTACGCGTTGACCCGCGTCGAGGGTGCCAATAGCGTCTCGGCAGCGATGAGGCCCTCAGGGGACCGGCGGCGTTCGCAAGGGGAAGGCGAAGGTTCGCATGAGATCTTGAGGGCCTTTTCGCGTGCCCTCATTTAGCTCGCCTCTCGGGTCGCGCTCCGACCGTTGTCAGATCACTGTCAGACGACGGCGCGTGCGATCAGGTCGAGCACTGACCGCTCGAGGCCCGGTGGCGGTCGGTCGCTGGGAAACCATCGAACGGCGACCGACTCGCTGCTGGCGATCGGCGCCGCGTCGGGCGGTGCGACGACCGCGAAGCGGACGTCCAGATGGTGCGCGGGCCGCAGCGGTCCGCAACGCACCTCGTGGGTGTCGAGCTGAATCGGCTGGGTCGACATCAACTCGAGCCCGTCGATGCCAGACTCCTCGGCGGTCTCGCGGAGCGCAGCCGCTGCCAGGCTTGCGTCGTCGTCCTCGCAGTGCCCGCCGAACTGCATCCAGACCCGGTACTTCCCGTGCAGATTCAGGAGAACGCGCGCCCGGTCATGGCTAACGACGATCGCACTCGCCGTCAGGTGGTCGGGATGGCACTCACGGCTGACGGCGTCGGGGTGAGCGCCGAGGTGCGCGAGGTACTGCGCTCGCAGCGCCTCCTCGGCTGGTGTCGCCGCCGTCCATCGCTCGAGTTCCGTCACGGCGCTTGCGTGCAGGGTCACGCAGGTCAGGATGTCGATGGGCCGGGGGAGTCGTCGCCCGCGGAAGCGTCGCTCTCGTCGTCCGGCTCGTCGCGCCCGGCTGGCCCGCCCGCGGTCGTTCCCTCGTCGAGAAGGGCAGCGAGGGCTGCGTCGAACTCCGGTGACGAGATGTCGACGTCGTCGGCAGCGCGGGTGCGCTGCGCGAAGGCGAGCGGGTCGTCGAGGTCGGCTGCCGTGGGCAGCGACTCTGGATGCGCCCAGACCGCGTCGCGCGCGGTGGCCCCCTCTGCCGCCCGCAACGCGCCCCACAGGGTCGCGGCGTCGCGCAGGCGTCGAGGCCGCAGTTCGAGCCCGACCAGCGTCGCGAACGTCGCCTCCGCGGGCCCGCCAGACGCCCGTCGTCGCCGCACGGTCTCGCGCAGGGCGCCGGCTTGCGGCATCGCCTTCTCCGTCGCCTGCCCGACGACCTCGTCGACCCAGCCCTCGACCAGGGCGAGGGCGGTCTCGAGTCGGGTCAGGGCGGCCTGCTGGGCGGGGGTGTGCTCGAGGTCGAACAGGCCGCCCGAGGTCATTGCCTCCTGCAACGCGGCCGGATTGCTCGGGTCGAGCCCGCGCATGCTCTCCTCGATCTGCGAGGTGTCGATGGTGATGCCACGCCCGTAGTCCTCGATCGCCGAGAAGAGGTGGTCGCGCAGCCAGGGCGCGTGGGCGTATAGCCGCTGGTGCGCACACTCGCGCAGGACGAGGTAGAGCAACACGTCGTCGGCTGAGATGTCGAGGCCCTCGCCGAATGCTTCGGCGTTCGCGAAGACAATCGCGGGCTTGCCGACGTCGCCGACGGGGAAGCCGATGTCGGTCGCCGACACGACCTCTTCGGAGAGGCCGCCGATGGCCTGGCCGATCTGGCTCGTGAACATCGCGCTGCCGAGCTGGTTGAGCAACCCCATCATCGGTCCGGCCATTGCCTGCGCCTCTGCCGGGATGGCGGCGCTCGTCGCCTTGACCACGCTTTCGGCGACCGGCTCGACCAGCCGGCGCCACGTCGGCATGCTGGCCTCGACCCACTCCGCGCGGCTCCACGCCGCGACGGTGGACGAGGGCGCAGGGAACTCGGTCGCCTGGTCGAGCCAATGCTCGGCAAGTCTGGCCGCGTCGCTGACTCGGGCCGCGTCGCCGGCGTTGGCCGCAGGATCGTTCGACTGCGCGACGGTCTGCCGCGCCAAGTCGCGAGCGAACTCCCAGTTGACGGCGCCCTCGTGCGGTGCGAACATCCGCTGGATCTGGCCGAACACGGCCTGCAGGCTCGCGGGATCCCCGCTCGCGAGACCGCCCAGGAGTTCCTCGAACGGTGAGCCGGCGAAGGGATTCTGCGGGTCGTGGGCCGGATCCTGCTCGCCGTCGTCGGCGGGTCCGGAGATGGGGACGTCTGCCATTCCCCCAAGGTACTTGGCTCCGGGCGTCAGCCGAAGGGAGACGAACGGGGGCGACGCCGGCGCCGGATGCCACGCGCCTCGCATCGGCGGTCGTCGCACTAGAGTCGGCGCGTGGACCCGGTCAGACTCCTCGCGCTCCGCGACACCGACGTGTCGGTCGACGAGGTCTATCAGGCCATCCGAGACCCCGAGGCCGGCGGCATCGCGGTCTTCGTCGGCACCGTTCGCGATCATGACGCGGGGCGGGACGTGTTGGCGCTCGACTACAGCGCGCACCCGGCCGCCGAGGCCGCCATGCGCGCCGCGGCCGAGAAGATCGCGTCCGAGCTCGACGTCCGCGGTATCGCGGTCGTGCATCGGGTCGGCTCGCTCGCGATCGGCGACATCGCCGTCATCGTCGGCGTCTCTGCGCCGCATCGCGCGGATGCGTTCGACGCCGCGCGACTACTCATCGACGAGGTAAAGCGGCAGACACCGATCTGGAAGCACCAGGGGTTCGCCGATGGCAGCGACGAGTGGGTCGGCACGCCGTAGCCGGTCGCGTCTGGGCGCCCAACGCGAACGTAGGCTGGTGAGACTCCGCAGGAACTGCGGACTTCGTTGGATCGACAAGCGCGTCAGGAGGCGAGATGGGGGTCCTGTGGTGGCTGGCGCCGCCGCTCGCTGCGACGACGCTCGCCATGGTCTGGGCGGCCTGGCGGGGCCGTCGACGCGACGACGTCCGGAGCGAGAGCTCTGACGAAGTCCTGGCTCGGCTCGGATCGGCCCTCGCTCGTCCGCTGCCGCGGCGGGCCGCCAAAGCCGCGGCGCCGCGCGTTGTGGACGACCCGTCGCATGGCGTCGCCGTGCGACGGGGCTCAAGGCCCGCCGCCGAGACGGTCGTGCGCCGGTGACATCATCGACCGCATGAGCCGCAAGACCGCCACGCTGTCTTTCGCGGGCGTGGCGCTGGTCTTGCTGTTGGCGATCG
>DATIOH010000030.1:0-10896 GCA_035473375.1 Nocardioidaceae bacterium
TGCTGACCACCTGGCTGCCGTGGTTCCGCTACGACGATCGCCAGATCTTCTTCTACTACGGGGTCTCGATCATCCCGTTCACCGTGATCGCCGTGACCCTGATGTTGGGGAAGGTCCTCGGACGTGCTGACGCGACGGCGGTGCGCCGAGCCGTCGGAGCCACCATCGGCGGGCTGTTCGTCATCGGCGTCGCACTCAACTTCGCGTACTTCTACCCGATCCTCACGGACCACGTGCTCACGAATTCAGCGTGGAACGACCGGATGTGGCTCACCCACTGGATCTAGAAGTGGATCGAGAGCTCAGGCCAGGTGGAGAGGCTGTGCGTTGAGCATGGCTCGACGCTCTCACTCCGCGTAGACGGCGTCGGCCACGGCCTGCTTGGCGGCCGCCATGTCGGCAACCATCGAGGGGCGCAGCCCCGACTCTCCGTGCACGACCTCGGAGACCGACCCAGGCTCGGCGACCCCCCAGCCGGTGCTCTCGGCGAGCGAGCTGTGCTCGACGTCGTTGTACCCAGGCTTGACCGGAACGGCGACCCCCCATGCCTGCGCCGCGGCGGCGAGGAGATGCGCGTGATAGCGCGTCGTGATCCACCGCTGGCCGCGACGTGCGGGGAAGCCGTCTCGCCACACTTCGACGAACGGGTAGAACCGAATGTCTGCCAGCGAAGGCTCGAGCAACTCGAAGACTCGGCGGTCCTCGCCGGGCATGGTCTCGACATAGCCGACCTGCGAGCCGTCGACGCCCCACTTCTCGAGTGTCCCGAGGACCGTCTGCGCGACAGCCTCGACTCCGGCGTCGACGTGATCGGACTGCGCGCACACCATGACCGAGCGACTGTCGCGGTGGTCGTAGGAATCGTCGTCGAGATCGAGCAGCACATCGTCGCCGATGACTGTCGCGCGTTGGTCGGCGGCGATGCCGCGAGACATCTCGTCGCGGACGTCGACGACGGCGTATCGGTCGAGAACGCGTTGCATCAACGACGGGACACCGACCGCCGGGGCGAGCCCGGCGCCGGTCAACGCAACCCGGGCGCCCGACGACGCCGCGAGCTCCGACCCTGCGGCGAGCAGCAGCAGATGGCGCGGCCACACGCTGTTGATGTAGCCACCGCCGAGAACATGGAACACATCGGTCGTCTGAAGCAGCTCGACGCCCAGAGCGAAGCGAGGCACCAGGCCCGGATTGCGCACCGCTTCGGCACCGAACTCGACGAGGTCGTCGGGGTCTTCAGACGGCGCCGCCCAGGCAATGCGGAACAGCGTGTCGACGAACCGAACGTTCGGGTGTAGCCCGCCGAGAAGAAGTTGCGAGTTGCCGGGAGAAGGGCTGTCGAGCCAAACCTCGGCGTCGGGGGCCGTCCGCGCGAGGTAGCGCAGCCAGCGGGCGCCGACAAGTTCGTCGCCGTAGTTGGGGAAGCCCGTCGAGGCAACCAGATAGATGCGACGCGCCGACATTTATCTCCTCGTCACCGGAAGCGACAGCAACGTGGTGCGCGATCGGTCGCTCAAACCCGCTGCAACTCTTGCCGCGGTGGGGCGACCATAGCCGATGCGTCCGAGCGATCTCGGCAGGCCGCGGGCGCGTCTGACGGGGTTCCAGTCGGTCCAGAACGGGTGCGCAGCAGCAGGCTCTGGCAGATCGATATGAGAACCGTTATCATTCTTGTATGTCCGCCGGTGAGGCCGAGTCCGTCAGGACCGCGCCGCCCAGCACAGCGCACGGCATCCCGGCCGTCCGGCTGTCGGGCGCGACGCTGGCCTACGGCGAGCGCACCCTGTGGTCGGGCCTCGACCTCGACGTACGCCCAGGGCAGTTCCTCGCCATCCTCGGACCCAACGGCGGCGGCAAGACCAGCCTGTTGAAGGTTCTGCTCGGCCTCGAGCAGCTACGCGGCGGGACGGGCGAGATCGCCGGGTCGCCCCTACGCCGCGGCAATCCGCGAGTCGGGTACATCCCGCAGCTGCGCGGCTTCGACAGCGACGTCCCGCTGCGGGCGCGCGACCTCGTCGGCCTCGGCCTCGACGGACATCGCTGGGGCGTCGGCTGGCCGAGCCGCGCCCGGCGACAGCGGGTCGACGAGTTGCTCGAGCAGGTCGACGCGACGGCCTACGCCGACGTCCCGCTCGGCCGGCTGTCCGGCGGCGAGCAGCAGCGACTGCGGGTCGCGCAGGCGCTCTCGACCGACCCCGGCGTCTTGCTCTGCGACGAGCCTCTGCTGTCGCTCGACCTCGCCCACCAGCGGATGGTCGTCGACTTGATCGACCGGCGGCGGCGTGAACACGACACCGCCGTCCTGTTCGTGACGCACGAGATCAACCCGATCTTGCCGCTCGTCGACCTCGTGCTCTATGTCATCGACGGCGAGTTCCGCCTCGGCCCGCCCGACGAGGTCATGACCGGCGAGGTGCTGTCGGAGCTGTACGGCGCCGAGATCGAGGTGATCCGCAGAGAGGATCGCATCGTCGTCCTCGGCGCGGCCTCGACCGGCTCGCCACATCACCATGTCGACCACTCCGAGGGCGCGCCGATTCATCGGGATCCGCAGCTATGAGCCTGCTCGCCGACGTGTCGTGGCACGACGTCGTCAACTTCAGCGACTACGGCGAACTCCTGCCGCTCGTACGCAACTCACTGCTGGCAGGGGCTCTGCTCGGCCTGGTCGGCGGAGTCGTCAGCGTGGTGGTGATGGCGCGCGACCTGCCCTTCGCGGTCCACGGCATCAGCGAGCTGTCATTCGCGGGGGCGGCCGGAGCCCTTCTGGTCGGCGGCAGCGTGGTCGGCGGAGCATTCGTCGGCTCGCTGATCGCGGCCGCGCTCTTGGGGGCGCTCGGCCTCCGAGCCCGCGACCGCAACTCGGCGATCGGCGTCGTCATGCCGTTCGGGCTCGGCCTCGGCATCTTGTTCCTGTCGCTCTACGACGGGCGGACGGCCAACAAGTTCGGCCTCCTCACCGGCCAGATCGTCGCCGTCGACGCCGCGAGGGTCACCGAGATGGCCGTCGCCGGCACGCTCGTGCTGGCCGTGCTGGCGGTCGTGTGGCGGCCGCTGATGTTCGCCAGTCTCGACGCCGAGGTCGCCGCCGCCCGCGGCGTGCCCGTGCGTGCGCTCGGGCTGGTGTTCATGGTGCTTCTCGGGTGCGCAGTGGCGCTGTCGGTGCAGGTTGTCGGGGCGCTCCTGGTGCTCGCGCTGCTGTGCGTGCCGTCGGCAGCGGCGATGAAGGTGACCGCCTCACCGCTCTGGGTGCCGGTCCTGTCGGTCGTCTTCGCGCTGATCTCGACCGTCGGCGGCATCTTCGTCGCGCTCGGCACGGCGATCCCGATCAGCCCGTATGTCACCACATTGTCGTTCCTGATCTACCTGGCATGTCGCCTCCTCGCGTGGCTTCGCGGTCGCCGAGGATGGGCGGTCGCAGCCTTACACTGACGAGAACGGAGGAGGATCGTTGTCCGGCACCGATGCAAAGGTCCGCACGACCCGGCAGCGCCAAGCTGTGCAGTCGGCTCTCGACGAGGCCGCGACGTTCAGCACCGCGCAGGATCTTCACGAGTGGCTTCGCGCTCGAGGCACGAAGGTCGGCCTCGCCACCGTCTACCGCGCGCTTCAGCTGATGGCCGACTCAGGCGAGGTCGACGTCATCCGCAACGACGCCGGCGAGGCGTTCTACCGGCGCTGCTCGACTCATCATCACCACCACCTCATCTGCCGTTCGTGCGGCCGAGCCGTCGAGGTCAGGGGTCCCGCCGTCGAGGAGTGGGCCGACCGGGTCGCCGCCGACAACGGCTTCAGCCAGGTCAGCCACAGCCTCGAGCTGTTCGGGGTATGCGGGGACTGCACGCGGTAGTCCCTCGGCACCCGCTACCTTGTCTGCCATGGCGCGGACGACAAACCCGACAGAGCACGCACCTCTTCCGGCCGGCCCCTACAGCCAGCACGCTCGAGTCGGCTCGGTGATCCAGACCGCCGGCCAGGTCGGCGAGACGTCCGACGGCTCACTGCTCGACAGCGTCGCGAAGCAGACCGCACAAGCCCTCCGCAACGTCCTCGCCGTCATCGAGGCCGCCGGCGCGACAGAGCAGGACATCATCGGCGTCCGCGTCTACTTGACCGACACCGAGGACTTCGCCGAGATGAACGACGTCTACGCGACGTTCTTCTCCAAGCCCCGCCCCGCGCGTACCACCGTCTACGTGGGCCTTCCGGCCGGCATCCTCGTCGAGATCGACGCCCTCGCCGTGGTCAGCGGCGACGCAGGCTGACGCCGCTCTTCCCGACGCTCAGCCGGTGAAGCGGACGTCCCACGGGCGGACCTCGGCGTCGAGGTAGCCGCCCGCGACGCACTTGTCGTCCTTGGTCGCGAGCTCGACGATGTCGACCTCGCCGGCGAGCTCCGCCGGCACCCGGACGATGGCCATGCCCTCCCCCCGCTCGGGGACCACGGGACCGGCGGCGACCAGGAGGCCGCGCTCGCCGAGGCGTTGGAGGAACGCGACATGCTCGGCGAAGTTGGGGTTGGCGAAGATCGACTCGCCCTCGTCGAGCGCCGGCCCGGGCGTGTGGACGAGGGCGTACCACTGCGCCTGCGGTGCCTCGGCGCCGGTTGCGGCCCCGTTGTCCGCGGCGGTCGCGGGGTTGACCCGGCTCGCGTAGCCGGCGAGGACGAGCGGCCAGCCCTGGCTGTACCCCTCAGCGGCAGCGGCCGGCTCGTCGAGCACCTCCCAGCCGGTGTGGACGAGGGTCACGAGCGTCACGTCGTCGTCGGCCGCAAACGTGACGTGCACATCGGTCGCCTCGGCCTGATCGCGTCCGGGATGCCAAGCAAGCCGGAGCGCGCGCGGCGGGTCCCACTCGGTGACCTCAGCCCAGACAGACTCCTGATCGCCGCGTCGCTCGACCACGCGGTCGCCCTCGAAGGCGACGAGTGCGTCGGCGCCGAAGACACTGAAGTGCGCGAGCGGCCACCACGCGGTGATATGCGAGGTGAACAGCGCGAAAGCCGTCTCGACCGACGCGCGCACCTCGACAGAGCGGCGGATCGGCGCAATCTCAGTCATCCCGGTCTCCTTCATCGTTGCTCGCTCGAACAGCGCCATCGGCGCGCCCGGCTTGGCCGTCGACGTACACCGCAAACTCCGACAGCGCGGCGTCCCAGACGCCAGTCAGCCATCGCTGCGCCTGTTGAAGCCCCTCGGGCGCGACGACGTAGAGGTTGCGGGTGCCGCGCGACCGATGCTGCACGAGCCCGGCCCCCTCGAGCACGCGCAGGTGCTTGCTGACCGCCGGCCGTTTGATCGGCAGCTCGCGGGCGAGCTCTCCGACCGGACGAGGTCCGGCCCGGAGTAGCTCGAGCATCCGCCGGCGCATCGGGTGGCCGAGCGCGTCGAAGACGGCTTCGCGGGCTGCTGATTGGTCGCTCATGAGTAACGGTTACTCTAGAGCAACCAATGGTGCCCATGCAAGAACGGCGACAAGGTCAATCGGCCAGGATCGTGGCGACGTCGTCGAGTTGCGACCGGACCAGGTCGACGTCGTCGCCGGGAAACAGGCACACCTCGTCGGCGCCGGCGTCGCGCATCGCCTCCAGGTGCTCGCGCACCTCGCCGATCGCGCCGATGGCGCCGATCTCGATCCACCAGGCCGGCGGCATGGATGCCAGCGCCGCGACTCCGCCGTCTGCGTGCCGGTCGACCATGTCGGCGTAGTGCGGGTGGCGCTGGATCGGCTGCCCGGGGTCGCCGAGGATTCCGGCGACGTGCGGCGCCATCTCGTCGTACGCCTGCTCGCGCTCGGGAGTGAGGCAGAAGGTGCTGAACGCGACGGTTCGGAACGATCCCTGCGGGCGCGCTTGCTCCAACGCCCACCGCGTGTACGCCGGCCCGGCGGCATCGGCGAGAATCACGCCGTCAGCGACCCGGCCGGCCAACGCCAAGGACTTAGGGCCGTGGACCCCCGCCAGCACCGAGGGCGCGGGCAACGCGGGCTGGTCGAGGGCCACCTCGTCAAGGTGGACCACCTGGCCGTCGAATGACACTGTCTCGCCAGCGAGCAGCCGACGGACCGAGACGATGACCTCGTCGAGCGCGGTCAGCGGCGACCGCTGCCGAATACCCATCTGCCCCATCCACGACTGCACGCCGTGTCCGATGCCGCCGATGAAGCGGCCCGGCCCGAGTCGGCCGAGGGTCGAGAACTCCATCGCGGTCAGGGCAGCGTGTCGGGTGACGCTTGGAACGATGCCGATCCCGACGTTGAGTCGCTCGGTCCGCGCGAGCGCGGCGGCCGCTAGCGAGACACCGGATGTGTAGAAGCTGTCCTCGATGACCCAGAGGCTGTCGGCGCCCATCGCGTCGAGCCGCTCAGCGACCTCGAGCACGAGTCTCGGCGGCAGCGTGCGGTCGAATGCCATGCCCAGCGACAGACCATCGATCATGTCGTGACGCTAGTGCTCCCGACCGACACTGCCGCCCCCAGAACCATGGCCATCCGGTGCTACTCGCCGGCTACTCGGCCGCGAGCAACTCGTCGAGCATCGCGAAGCCCTCGACCACGCCGACCTCCATGCCGCTGGCGATCATCGCGTCGCGCTCCTCGAAGCTCTGGGCGACCGACAAGATCGTCACTCGAGTACGGCCGTCGCCGGCGTCCTCGAAGGTCGCGATGTCGAGCACGACGCCGTCGGGGACGCCGTCATAGGTAAACGTCTGCACGAGTCGCTCGTTCGTACGGGCCTCGTGGAACGAGCCGTAGAACGTCGCGATCTCCTCGCCGTCGCGCATGGACGCGTAGCGATAGCTTCCGCCGGTCTCGAGGTTCCAGTGGTCAATGCGGGTCGGGGTGTCCTTCGGGCCCAGCCACTGCGCCACCAGCTCCGGGTCGGTCCACGCGCGGTAGACCCGCTCGCGGGGAGCCTCGAACTCGCGGACGATCGTGATCGTCGGAACGTTCGGGTCGGCCTCGATGGTCGTCTGCTGGCTCTGGCCGGTGTCGGTCATCGTCATGATCCCTCTCCTTGTTGGTCGCGACGGGCCGGAGCCGCGCGCTTGCCGCCTTCACGGTCGCGTCCGTCGTCTTCGTCGTCCATGGCGGCGAGGACGGCGTCGAGTCGGCCGAATCGCTCCTCGGCCCGCTGTCGATAGCGCTCGATCCACTTGGTCATCAGGTCGAACACCTCCGCCTCGAGATGGCACGGCCGCCGCTGCGCGTCGCGGCTGCGGCTGACCAGCCCGGCGTCCTCGAGCACGCGGAGGTGTTTCGACACCGCCTGCACCGAGACGTCGTACGGCGCGGCGAGCTGCCCGACCGTCGCGTCGCCGACGGCGAGCCGGGCGACGATGTCGCGTCGGGTCGGGTCGGCCAGCGCCGAGAACACCCGCGACAACGAGTCCTCGCCCATCGTGCCCTCCTGCTTATTCAACTACTTAGTTGAATAAAGATAAGACTCGATATCGAGCGTTGTCAACCACTTGGTTGACGAAGTTGGCCCCGCGCTCATCCGGGCGTCCGACCCCCGGGTCGGCCAGTCGGCCACACCTGATCCGAACGGCGGACGGCGCCGCGCGCGCGAAACTACGTTCGGCCCCATGTGTCTCTGGGGCTTGGCTTCGAGCCATCTGCCCCGAAGGAGCCGATGGCTCTGGTTCGTGGCTCTGCTCGCGGTCGTGATGACGTCGCTCGTCGTCGCGCCGCAGACCGCGCATGCGACGCCCGGCATCGACGACTACCCGCCGCGCCTCAAGCGCGCGGCGCAGGACTCGCTCGTCGACCCGTGGCTCTTCTACAACCGCGAGTGCACTTCGTTCGTCGCTTGGCGCCTCACGAATGACGGCGGCATCGCGTTCTCGAACTACTACCTCGGCGAGCACTGGGGCGACGCGTCGAATTGGAAGCACGCAGCCGCCCAAGCCGGTGTCACCGTCAACGAGATTCCCGCCGTGGGAGCGGTGGCGTGGTGGCGGGCAGGATCAGCCGGCTCGTCGCGCGGGCATGTCGCCTGGGTCGAGAGCGTTTCGGCGACCGCGATCACGGTCGAGGAGTACAACTACCTCGAGCGCGGCGGATACGACACGCGAACCATCGACTCGTCGAGCGACGTGTGGCCCAGCGCGTTCATCCACATCGGCGACATCTCACTGCGCAGCGACAATGCGCCGACCGTCAGCGGCACCCCGCAGGTCGGCAGTCGACTGACCGCGACACGCGGCACCTGGAAGCCGGCAGGCGCGACGTTCACCTACCAATGGCTGGCCGACGGCGCCGCCGTCAGCGGCGCGACTCACAAGACGTTCACGCCTCGTGCCGACCAGCTCTTCGCGACAATCCAGGTGCAGGTCACCGCGACCAAGCCTGGCCTCGAGCCCGCGACCGCCACGTCGTCGAGGACCGCGAAGGTCGGGCGCGGCGTCTTCACCAGCGACAAGCAGCCCAACGTAGTCGGCAGGGCCCAGGTCGGACTGCAGCTGTCTGCCTCGCCGGGGTCATGGACGCCGAAGGGGCGCTACCACTACCAGTGGTTTGCGGGCGGCGATCGGGTGCGCGGCGCGACCCGCGCGGTCTTCACGCCGTCTGCTGAGAAGCTCGGGATGCCGATCAGAGTGCGCGTCACCGCCACGCGGCCCGGATACCGCGCAGCCACCAGCTCTTCCGAGCCGACGGCCAACGTGCGCGCAGGAGTCTTCGACAACGCGACGCCGCCGAGTGTCGACGGCTTCGCCCAGGTAGGCAACGTGCTGGACGCAGACGCCGGCGACTGGACGCCGAAGGGCACCACGGAGTTCCAGTGGTACGTCGACGGCAACCCGGTGGCCGGAGCCACTGCATCGTCATACAAGCCCGGAGCCGCCGACGTCCGCGCGCAGGTCAGCGTCGAGGTCACCGTGCAGCGCGACGGGTATCGCACGGCGACCGCGTCGTCTGCGCCGACCGATCCGGTCGCGCCGGGCAGCTTTGTCAACACGCGCGATCCTGCTGTCGACGGCAAGCCGCAGGTGGGCAGGGTCCTGACGGCCGATCCGGGCGGATGGTCGCCGAAGGCGAGCTTCGCGTTCCAGTGGTTCGTCGACGGCCGGCCCGTCGACGCGGCCGACGCGGCCACCTATCGTCCCCGACCCGCCGATGTCGGCGCCGCGATCACCGTCCAGGTGACGGCGAGCCGACTGGGTTACGTGACTGCTCTCGTGACGTCCGCGCCGACTGACAAGGTCGAGCCCGGCGTCATCGTCGGCGACATCGCGCCCGACATCCGCGGCACGGCAATGGTCGGGCACACCCTCGCTGCAAGCCCCGGCACCTGGTCGATCACCCCGGGCAGCGTCAGCTACCTGTGGCGCATCGACGGCAGGCCGATCTCCGGCGCAATTGACTCCGTCTATACGCCGCGCGCCCGCGACGGCGGCCACAACCTCTCGGTCCGCGTCACGGTGCGAGCAGACGGCTACACCGCGACGAGTGTCGTGGTCGAGCCCGTCCGTGTGCTGCACGGCGCCGCCTCGTTCGCCCGACAGCCGGTCGTGCACGGCCGCGCCGTCGTCGGCCGAACGCTGGTCGCACGACCGGGCGCCGTGACGCCGTCGAGGTCGGCCACGCTGTCGTACCAGTGGTACCGCGGGTCGCAGGCGATCCACGGCGCCGTCGACCAGTCGTACGAGCTGCGCAGCCGCGACGCCGGCCACCGACTCTGGGTGCGCGTGACCGTCAAGGCGCCGGACTGGGCGTCCGCGTCGCGCCGCTCTACCGCCTCCGAAATGGTCAGGCCCCGCGATCGCTGAGGCGATCTACCGAGCGGTCGCGTCCGAGCAGACGACTCGGATCAGTGCAGTCCAGAGGAAACCGCGGCTCGCACTGCATCATCGAGATCGGTGAAACAGTCCTCGAAGAGCGCGATCTCGCTCGCGTTGGCGCCGTAGCGCTGAGCGTCGTCGCTCCATCCCCCGACTGCCTGGTGGACTTGGTCGAGGACTACGCGTGCACCAGCCGCGTCCAGTCCGCAGTCGCCGGCGATGGCGAGCAGGCCTCGGAGCCCGGTCGCCCGTTGTGCTGCACCGCCGAAGAGGGTGCCCGTGAACGTCGATCCGGTATCAGGGTTTGGCTCGAGATCGAATGCCGGCGAGAGTGACCACCCCCGGCCTGAGCGAACAAAGCCGTGATTCCGGAGATGGTTGTCGGTGTTGTTGATGAGCAGGTTGAGCGCGGCCAGGCGCCAGAGCTGCCCGAGATCACGCTTGGGGTCGGCACTCTCAGTCCGGAGGCGTCCAGCGATCCCACTCGCCCCGTACTCTCCAGTCGACCCGAGGTCCTGCGCGTTGAGCAACGTCCTCGCGCTGATATAGGGAACCCGCCGCCCGTCGTCATCGCGGTCGAAGCGCTTCACGAGGAGAACCTGCCGTCCGTCAACGCACTCGAGACGGTGTACGGGCGTCGCCAATCCCGCACGGTCCGCGATATCGAGGCAGACCATCTCCCACACAGGTACGTTCGCTCGATCCCCACGCTGTGGGAACTTTGCAATCCACAGCCCGTCCCCGTCTGTGACAGCAGCCTTGGGTCGTGCACCACCGAGGGCCCCGCTCCCGACATCGAGCAGGCGCTTGAACGGCTCCCAGTCGAGGGTGCCCGGATCGGCGGCGATCTGGTCAGCGGCCTCGAGAAGCGTGTCGAGGTGGAGCAATCGCGGCAGGGTCTGATGATCGGCAAGGAAGGCAGAGTCTTGGGCACCGCGGAAACGCAGGGCTCCTTGCCGCGTGAAATCACTGGCACCCAAGAGGAACTCGTCGGGGGTCAATTTTCGACGGGGTCTTCCTTCGATCGTCGCCCGCTCCTGTTCCGCACGTTGCAGGAGGAGGCAGCCCCACGAGTCTGGCGATGCGTCCACAATCGAGAGCGGAAGGCCGCGGA
>DATIOH010000031.1:0-3605 GCA_035473375.1 Nocardioidaceae bacterium
AAGAATCATCCGAGCGTTGCCATCGTGACGTCGCCGGCCCAATACCCCAGTCTGTTCGCCGCTCTCGACGCCGGCGGCTACACGCTAGCCGAGCGGCAGCAGCTCGCGGCGGAGGCGTTCGCGCACACCGCTGCCTACGACGTCCAGGTCGCCGAGTGGTTCGCGCAGGAGCTGGCCAACGACCCGGGGGAGTGGTGGCCGAGCTTCGCGGGTCAGACGCTTCACCTCGCTGCTGCACTGCGCTACGGCGAGAACGCGCACCAGCCGGCCGCCCTCTATGTCGACCCGTCGGGCGAGCCTGGCCTGGCTCAGGCCGAGCAGCTCGGCGGCAAGGAGATGTCGTACAACAACTACGTCGACGCCCAGTCGGCCCATCGCACCGCATACGACTTCGAGGCGCCGGCGGTCGCGATCATCAAGCACGCCAATCCGTGCGGCATCGCGATCGGCACCGACGTCGCAGATGCGCACGCCAAGGCGAACGCCTGTGACCCGGTATCGGCGTTCGGCGGCGTCATCGCCGCGAACCGACCGGTGTCGGCGGCGATGGCACGCCAGGTCGCTGAGGTGTTCACCGAGGTGATCGTCGCGCCCGACTACGACGACGAAGCCCTCGACATCTTGAGTGACCGCAAGAACCTCCGCATCCTGCGCTGCGGTGCGCCGCCGTCGTCTCCGATCGAGTGGCGTCAGGTGAGCGGCGGGATGCTGGTGCAGATCGCCGACCGGTTCCAGGCCGACGGCGACCGGCCCGCGTCCTGGCGCCTGGCCACCGGGCCGGCTCTCGACGCCGACGGCCTCGCCGATGCCGAGTTCGCCTGGCGCGCATGCCGCGCGGTCAAGTCCAACGCCATCCTGCTGGCGCACGACGGGGCGTCGGTCGGCGTCGGCATGGGTCAGGTCAACCGCGTCGACTCCGCCCGGCTCGCCGTATTGCGGGCCGGAGACCGAGCCCGCGGGTCGATCGCGGCGTCGGACGCCTTCTTCCCCTTTGCCGACGGGCTCGAGGCGCTCGTCGAGGCCGGGGTCCGCGCGATCGTCCAGCCCGGCGGCTCCCTGCGCGACGACGATGTGCTCGCCGCAGCCGAGGCCGCCGGCATCACGATGTACCTCACCGGAGTGCGCCACTTCTTCCACTGACCTGGGCCCGGGCGCATGGGTGCGCAAGAGTTTCCTTGGTGTGGCGACTCGGGCAGACTCAGCCCATGGCGATCAAAGTGACTGGCGACAACTTCGTGCGGGCCGAGACCGATCGGATGTTCGCCGATTTGCAGCGCGACGCCGGCGGCGTCAATCGCTTCAACCACAACCGCGAGCCCGCCGACATCGCCCACCAAACGGTGATCCGGCTCAACCGTGACACGCTGTACAGCTTCGCGATCGTCGATATCTCTGCTGGCGCGACCGTCACCGTGCCCGACGCCGATGGACGATACGTGTCGGTGATGATCGTCAACAACGATCACTACATCAACGACGTGTTCCACGATGCCGGCGTGTACGACCTGACCGTCGAGCGATTCGACACGCCTTATGTCGCGGTGGCTGCCCGCACTCTCGTCGATCCCGCCGACCCCGACGACATCGCCGAGGTCGTTCGGCTCCAAGACCAGTTCGCTGTCGAAGCTGCGTCCGCGACCCCCTTCACGAGCCCCGACTATGACAAGCCGAGCTTCGACGCCGCCCGTGGAGCGCTGCTGACTCTGGCGCGCGCTGGCATCGAGTCGGGTCGGATGTTCGGACGGAAGGACGAAGTCGATCCGATCCGGCATCTCATGGGAACGGCTGCCGGCTGGGGCGGCCTGCCCACGACCGAGGCGTACTACGCCGGGGTCGAGGGCGGCCGATCCGCCGACGGCGCGTATGCGCTCACGGTCGAGGACGTGCCCGTCGACGCCTTCTGGTCGATCTCGGTCTACAACGCCGACGGCTACTTCGAGCCGAACGACCTCAACGCCTACAGCGTCAACGACATCACGGGCAGCAAGAACGCCGACGGCTCAGTCACCGTCACGTTCGGCGGCACGGCATCCGACCCCAATCCGCTGCCGATCACAGAAGGTTGGAACTACCTCGTCAGGATGTATCGGCCCCGACCTGAGATTCTCGACGGCTCCTGGACTTTCCCCGCCCTGCCAAGCGAATAGGCCGCCGGTGCGTCTGGCACACTTTCCCGCGTGACGGCGCAGACTCTCGACGGCAAGGCAACCGCGGCAGCGATCAAGGCCGACCTCAAGAAACGTGTCGCCAGACTTGCTGAGCACGGGGTCACGCCCGGTCTCGGCACCGTGCTGATCGGCGACGACCCGGGCAGCCGGTCGTACGTCGCCGGCAAGCACCGCGACTGCGACGAGGTCGGCATCGCGTCGATCCGGTCGCACCATCCCGCCGACATCACGCAGGACTTTCTCGAAGACCGCATCCGCGAGCTCAACGACGATCCGGCGTGCACCGGCTTCATCGTGCAGCTGCCGCTGCCGAAGCACCTCGACACCAACCGCGCGATCGAGCTCGTCGACCCCGGCAAGGACGCGGACGGCCTGCACCCGACCAACCTCGGGCGCCTCGTGCACATGAGCGATGCGCCTCTGCCGTGCACGCCGCGCGGCATCGTCGAGCTGCTGCGGACCTACGACGTCGAGATCAACGGCGCCGAGGTATGCATCGTCGGTCGCGGAGTGACGGTCGGGCGGCCGCTCGGCCTCCTGCTGACCCGTCGCAGCGAAAACGCCACCGTGACGCTCTGCCACACAGGCACCCGCGATCTCGCCGACCACGTTCGCCGGGCCGACATCGTGGTCGCAGCGGCGGGCGTTCGCGGACTGATCACCGCCGACATGGTCCGGCCAGGCGCCGCGGTGCTCGACGTCGGAGTGTCGCGCGGCGACAACGGCATTGTCGGAGACGTCGCGCCGGAGGTCGCCGACGTCGCAGGCTGGCTCGCACCGATGCCGGGCGGTGTCGGCCCGATGACGCGCGCGCTGCTGCTGACCAACGTCGTCGAGGCAGCCGAGCGATCCGTCGGCCTGTAAAGGTCTGGCATGAACTGGCTCCAGCGGCCGTCGACCACGGGTGGCCTGGTCTACCTCGTCGTCGCCGGCACGCTCGTCGTCGGCCTGGGCATCGTCGCGGTCGGGCCGTGGCGTACCGGGGTGAGCGTCATGGGCGCGGGCCTCGCCGTCGCATTCGTGGCGCGCGCGGTGCTGCCGGACGAGCGTGCGGGCATGCTGCGGATCCGGCGCCGCTTCGTCGACCTCACGACGCTCGCGGTGTGCGCAGCGGGGATGTTCGCCCTCGTCGCCGCCATCCCCAGCCACCGCTGACCGCCCGCGATCTGCAATGTGATCCACATTGCCAACTCGACGGGTGGTGTACGTCGCAGCAGGTGCCCCTGGCTCCGGTGCCTGATCGGGCACTAGAGTGAGCGAAACTGGTGCGTATTAAGAAATGAGTTGGGCGATGCGCAACAAAAAGCGGGCATCTGAGGCGGTTCGACAGGCTCTCAAGGCAGCCCGGTACGAAATCCTCCCGACGGCGAAGGTCGAGGCGGCCGTCATCGAGAACGTGCCCCGCGACGTGGTTCTCACGGTCACGGCGAGTCCTGC
>DATIOH010000032.1:0-9930 GCA_035473375.1 Nocardioidaceae bacterium
GGGGCGACGACGGCACGCAGGACGCGCGAGAGTGGAAACGCCTCGGTGCCCGCATCCGCGAGCTGACCGGCGGCGACGACCCCGACATCGTCTTCGAGCATCCTGGACGCGAGACGTTCGGGGCATCGGTGTTCGTCGCACGCCGCGGCGGGACCATCGTCACGTGCGCATCGACGTCGGGATTCCTCCACGAGTACGACAACCGCTACCTCTGGATGAACCTCAAGCGGATCATCGGATCGCACTTCGCGAACTACCGCGAGGCATGGGAAGCCAACCGACTGATCGCCAAGGGGCTCGTCCATCCGACCCTCAGCAAGGCCTACCCCTTGGCCGAGACAGGGCAGGCTGCGTACGAGGTGCATCGCAATCTCCACCAGGGAAAGGTGGGGGTACTCTGCTTGTCACCGAAGGAAGGCCTCGGGGTTCGTGATTTCGAGTTCCGCGAACGGCATCTCGAGGCCATCAATCGCTTCAAGGGCGCGTGACTCCGCGTGCGCTTGGCCCACGACCGATGTGAGGTTCACTCCCTATGTCCGATCAGCCCGGCTCGTCCTCGGGACTCTCGTTCTTCGAAGACCCGCAGGACCCCCGCCAGCACCAGGGCTCGGCCAGCGACACCACCCGTAGCATGTCGGCCGTGAGCGCGCCGGCCGGGCGACCGCAGTTCGCGATGGTGCGCCGCGGCTACGAGAAGGACTCTGTCGACGCATTCCTCGAGATGCGCGACTCTGAGCACTCGAAGGCGCTGGCCGACGCACAGGCCGCCCGCAAGGAGGCCGACGCGCTGCGAGCGCAGCTCGCCGAGGCGCAGGGCAAGCTCGGATCTGAAGAGTCGACGCCGAGCTTCGCCGCCCTCGGAGAGCACGCCGCCGCAATGCTGCGACTGGCCGAGGAGCAGGCAGCCGAGGTGCTGGGCTCCGCCAAGCGCACGGCCGAAGAGTCGCGCAGCAACCTCGTCGCAGAGGCGGCGGCCCTCAAGGCAGACGCTGAGAAGGAAGCCGCCGACATCCGCACTGTCCAGCTTCAGGAGATCGAAGAGCGGCGGACGACCGTTCTGGCCGAGGCTGAGCAGGAGCGCGCACTCGCGAAGGCCGAGTCCGACGACATCCTGGCCGCAGCCCAGCGCGAAGCCGACCAGGTGAGGATGGCGGCGACCACCGAGGCGTCAGGCCTCCTGACGACGGCCCAGCGCGAGGCCGAGCAGGTACGCGCCGGCGCCGACCGCGAGGCGACCGAGGCACGCCGCATCCTGGCCGTCGAGAAGGAGCGGATGACCAAAGAGGCGACGGAGCGTCACGCGGCCGCGACGGCCGAGACGGCCCGGCTCGTCGACCAGGCTGAGGCCCGCGCCAAGGCGGCCGAAGAACGCGCCCGCACCGCGATCGCGACTGCGACCAAACATCGCGAACAAGCGACGACCGAGGCCGAGCGATCGCTGGTGAGGGCCAAGCGCGAGGCGGAGCAACTGGTGACGTCAGCGCGCAAGCAGGCCGAGCAGATCGTCTCCAGCGCTCGGTCCGAGATGGAGCACCAGACCACCAGCGCACGCGGCGAGCTCGAGACTCTGACGAAGCGCCGCGACGGCATCGTGGCTCAGCTCGGCCAGCTGCGCGACCTTGTGGCGACCTTCGGCGGCGGCGAGTCCGACCGCAAGGGCGACGAGGCAGCGGAGGCCGCCGAAGGCGGTGCAGACGACGACGAGGCCGCAGAGTCCGACCAGTCGAGCGACAAGCAGGCGCACGCGCACAACGACGCCTAGTCCTGCGCGGTGGCGGCGACGGGCGGATCCCGTCGCGACGCACCGCGCCCTGAGCGGGCCGCGATCACCGTCTCGACCGCGTCGATATGACAAGGTTTGCTCATGCCCGATGGCGACGACGCCCGCCCTGCCGCGCCCGCGGATGAGCCGTCGGCCGGGTCCTCTGGCGGAGGCGGTCGGCCGACGGGCAGATCTGGCGAGTCCCGCCCGTCACAGCGGACAACCCCCGACTCGCTGGCCAAGCCCGACGACCTCCTGATCCACCCCGACGACGAGCCGGATCACGCCGGGCCGGATCCGTTCGGCACTCCCGGCCCACCGGTCTCGCGCCACTCGCCGTTCTACGTCGGATTCTTCGGAGGCTTCGGCTTCCTCATCGCCCTCGTGCTCGGCCTCGCCATCCGCGAGGTTCAGGGCGCGATCGTCCTGGTCGTCGTCTCCATCTTCCTGGCCGTCGGGCTGAATCCGTTGGTCGAGTGGTTCATGCACCGCGGGCTGCCACGGCCGTGGTCGGTGTTCGTCGTCGCGGTGTGCGTGCTCGGCGTCGTCAGCCTGTTCCTCGTCACGCTCGTGCCGGTGCTGCGCGACCAGATCACGTCGCTCATCGATGCGATCCCCGGCTGGCTCGACGATCTCCAGAAGAACAAGACCGTCCAGGACCTCGACCAGAAGTACGACATCATCGACACCGCGAAGTCGAAAGTGCAGAGCGGCGACTTCGCCCAGACCGCCTTCGGCAGCGTCTTCTCGGTCGGCCTCGCCGTGCTGAGCGCGCTGTTCAACGCATTCCTCATCTTCGTCTTGACGTTGTACTTCCTCGCCGCGCTGCCGACGCTCAAGCGGTCTGCGTACTCGCTGGCTCCCGCGTCACGCCGCGAGCGCGTTGCCAACCTCGGCGACGAGATCCTGCGCGGGGTCGGTGGTTTCGTCTCAGGTGTCTTCGTCGTCGCGACGTGCGCCGGCGTCTCGTCGTTCATCTTTCTCGAGATCGTCGGGCTCGCTAAGTACGCCGTCGCGCTGGCGCTCGTCGTGGCTCTCCTCGACTTCATTCCGCTGATCGGGGCCACCCTCGGCGCGACCGTGGTGACGGTCATCGGTCTGGCGAACTCGGTGCCGATCGCGATCGCCTGCGTGATCTTCTTCGTCGCCTATCAGCAGGTCGAGAACTACATCATCTATCCGCGGGTGATGCGCTCGTCCGTCGACGTTCCCGGCGTCGTCACGGTCATCGCGGTCTTGATCGGCGGGTCGCTGATGGGCGTTGTCGGCGCCATGCTCGCCATCCCGATGGCCGCTGCATTCCTGCTCCTGATCCGCGAGGTCTGGATCCGCAAGCAGGACGTCGCCTAGCCGTGCCTAGCTGGGCACCCGCGGGCTGACGAGGTCCATGGGGCCGTCCCACGTCTCGGGCAATGGAGCCGCCGACGGGTTGAGCCGCTCGGCGATCAGATTGAGGACTGTCTCGGCCTGGCCCACCCACAGATGCTTGCCGTCGGGAACGGCGATCACCTCGGCTTGCGGGATCGCGGCAAACCGCTCGGCCGCCTCGTCTGGGCGCAGGTAGTCGTCGAACTCGGGGACGATGGCGACGACCGGCTTCCCCGAGTCGGCCCAGACGGCGAGGTCGCGATCTCGCGCCGCACGCAGCGGAGGCGACAGCAAGATCACGCCCACCACGCTCGGGTCGCATCCGTACCTGAGCGCGAGGTCGGTGCCGAACGACCAGCCGACGATCCACAGCTGCGGAAGTTCGGCAAACTCTGCGTACTCGAGCGCCGCCGCGACGTCGAACCGTTCGCCTTCGCCCGCGTCGAACGCCCCGTCGCTGGTGCCCTGGTCGCTGCTGGTCCCCCGCGTGTTGAAACGGAGAACCGCCAGGTCGGCGAGCGCCGGCAGCCGGGCCGCAGCCTTGCGGAAGATCTGGCTGTCCATCATGCCGCCGTGGGTCGGCAGCGGGTGCAGGCAGACCATCGTCGCGACGGGGCTGCGGTCGAGCGGCAATGCCAGCTCGGCGACGAGGTCGAGCCCGTCGGCCGTGGTGAGGGTCAGCGCCTCGCGGCGCGCCGGCAGAACCGAGTTCGGACGGATGCGCTGGCCCATGGTGTGCCGTCAGTCGCTCAGACGGTGGAGTAGTCGCGGAACCCGCGACCGGTCTTGCGACCGAGGTAGCCCGCCGTCACGAGGTGCTCGAGCAGCGGCGCCGGAGCGAAGCCGGGCTCGCGGAACTCGAGGAACAGGGTGCGCTGGATGGCGAGGGCGACGTCGTTGCCGACGACGTCGAGCAGCTCGAACGGACCCATCGGCAGCGCGCACCCTTCCTTCATCGCCGTGTCGACCTCGTCGGCGTCTGCGTAGTGCGCCTCGATCATGCGCACTGCGTCGTTGAGGTACGGGAAGAGCAGTGCGTTGACGATGAAGCCCGCCCGGTCGACGCACGACACCGGATGCTTGCCGACCGCAGCGCACACGGCCCGCGCGGTCTCGGCGACGTCGCCTGCCGTTGCGACAGTCGAGACGACTTCGACCAGCTGCATGATCTGTGCGGGGTTGAAGAAGTGCATGCCGACGACATCGCTGGGGCGTCTGGTGACAGTCGCGAGCTCGATGACCGGCAGCGACGAGGTCGTGGTGGCCAGGATGACGCCCTCGCGGCAGATCTCGTCGAGGTTCTCGAACAGGGCCTTCTTGACCGCGAGGTCCTCGGCGATCGCCTCGACCACGAGATCGACCTGAGCGAGGTCGTCGAGGTTGGTGCTGCCGACAAGACGGCCGAGCGATGCGTCGCGCTCGGACTCGTCGAGCTTGCCGCGCTGGACGGCCTTCTCGAGGCTGCGGGTCACCGCCTCGCGGACGCCGTCGACCTTCGGCTGACTACGGGTGACGTACGTGACGTTGAACCCGCTCTTGGCGAAGACCTCGGCGATGCCGGTCGCCATGGTTCCTGAGCCGACGACGCCGACGTGGGTGATGGGCCGTCGCAGCTGGGCGGCCTGCTCGTCGCGCGGGGTCTCGGCGTCGGCGACGACGACCGGACTGTCGGCGGCCTCGTAGGTGTAGAACCCGCGACCGGTCTTGCGGCCGAGCAACCCTGCCGTCACCATCTGCTTCAGAACGGGCGCGGGAGCGTGCAGCCTGTTGCGGCCTTGCCGGTACATCGTGTCGAGAATCTCGTACGCCGTGTCGAGACCGATCAGGTCGAGCAGCGCGAGCGGGCCCATCGGATAGCCGCAGCCGAGCCGCATCGCCGCGTCGATGTCCTCGCGCGTCGCATAGTGGCCCTCGTACATCGAGACCGCGTGGTTGAGATAGCCGAACAGCAGCGCGTTCGCGATGAACCCGGCCTTGTCGCCGGCCGCCACCGGATTCTTGTCGAGCTTGCGCGCGAGGTCCTGGACGTCGGCTGTGACGTCGGGCTCGGTGACCACGGTCCGGATGACCTCGACGAACTTCTGAACCGGCGCAGGGTTGAAGAAGTGCATCCCGATGACCCGGCCGGGATGCGATGTTGCTGCAGAGATCTCGGTGACCGACAGGGATGACGTGTTGGTCGCGAGAACAGCTTCGGGTCGCACGATGCCGTCGAGGCGCTGAAAGATCTGCCGCTTGAGATCGAGGTGCTCGACGACCGCCTCGACGACGAGGTCGCAGTCGGCGAGGTCATCGAGCGACGTGGTCATCGTGATGCGCTCGAAGATCGCCTTCTGCTCGGCCTCGCTGAGCTTGCCGCGCTTGACGGCCCTGCCGGTGGAGTGCTCGACATGCGCGAGCCCACGCTCGACAGCGCCGTCGTTCTGCTCGACGCCGACGACGTCGTAGCCGTTGCGGGCGAACACCTCGGCGATCCCAGCGCCCATCGTGCCGAGGCCGACGACCCCGATCTTTCGGAACTCTCGTGCCATGCCGCGAGTCTCCCATGGTGCGCGACACGTCCCCGAATCAGCCTCGGGATGCGTCAGGGATAGGGTCGCGGCGTGCGTCTGGTGATCGCCCGCTGTCAGGTCGACTATGCGGGACGGCTGACGGCGCACCTGCCGATGGCGACGCGACTGATCGTGGTCAAGGCCGACGGGTCGGTGCTGGTGCACAGCGACGACGGGTCGTACAAGCCGTTGAACTGGATGTCGCCGCCCTGCACGCTCGTCGAGGGCGTCGACGACGACGGTCGCCCCGAGTGGGTGGTCGAGGCGAAGACCGGCGACACGCTGCGAATCGTCATCGACGAGGTGATCGCCGACACGACCCACGACCTCGGCGTCGACCCCGGCCTGCAGAAGGACGGGGTCGAGAAGCACCTGCAAGAACTGCTGGCCGACCATCCGGCGTCGATCAGCGACGGCCTGACCCTCGTCCGACGCGAGTACCCGACGGCGATCGGCCCCGTCGATCTGCTGTGCCGGCCAGACCGTGCGATCGCCGTCGAGTACGAGGACGGCGCCTCGCACGTGGCGGTCGAGGTGAAGCGAAAGGCCGGCATCGACTCCGTCGAGCAGCTGACGCGGTATCTCGAGCTCCTCAACCGCGACCCGCTTCTCGCGCCCGTGCGGGGCGTGCTCGCCGCGCAGACCATCGCGCCGCAGGCTCGCACGCTCGCCGAGGACCGCGGCATTCAATGCGTCGTCGTCGACTACGACGAGCTCCGGGGCATGGACGACCCGACCGTCCGTCTCTTCTGAGCGAGCCCACTCTCAAAGTGGAGCCACTTTGAGTTTAGAAGTCGCCGCCCCCGAAATCGTCGCCCCCGAAGTCGCCGCCGTCGTATCCCCCGTCATACCCACCCGAGTCATAGCCGCCCGAGTCATAGCCGCCGGACGCGTCGTAGCCGGTCGAGTCCCCGCCGTCCGAACCGCCGTCCGAACCGCCGTCAGACCCGTCTGAGCCGCCGTCGGACGATCCAGAGCCGTCGTCGGATCCGTACAGACCTCCCGACAGGATGCCGCCCATCATCGTCCCGATGAACAGCGCGTTGAGCGTGCCGAACGCACCGAAGTAGCCCGCCGTCCACGGCCCGAATGACGGCCCGGCTTGCCAGTACGGCACCCGCTGCGTGCCCAGCAGCACCTTGCGCGTGTCGGGGTCTGCTCCCGCATCGACCCGCTCGGCGTCGAGCGCGCAGGCCGGCACCTCTCGTGGTGTTCCACCGTCGGGCGACCAGGACACATCGCGCACCGACAGTCCGTGCCGCGGATCGAAGAAGCACGGGGGCCGGCGCGCCGGCAGCGGCTCGCCCGCGACGCGGGCGCGCACACAGGCGATCGCGTAGCGGCCCTCGTGCAGGATCATCGTCACGTTGGTGACTTCCGACGCCGCAGTCACTGCGGCGAGCGACTCCTTGGCTGCCTCATAGGCATCGAGCGCGCGCTGGTAGTCGGCCCGGGCTCCGTCGTCGAGCTCGACGCCGGCGACCTCGGAGTCGAGTTTCTGCAGCTCGAGGCCGAGCGCGGTGATGTCTTCCTCGGTCGCCTGCTTCACGGCGGTGATCTGCTCGAACTGGTGGTGCACTCGGTCTTGCTCGCGCAGCTGTCGCTTGTTGACCGAGCGGACGACGAGAACGACGATCACCAGGATCGCGAGAAAAACGATCCACTCCATCGACCGTCTCCCGTCAGCTCGTCGGCATGGTCAGGCGCCCGCAGCCGGCGGCGCGCTCGGATCGTCGCCACTCGAGCCGTGCTCGCGTGCGACGTACTCCTCGATCGCCTCGATGTCGTGCTGCGCCCGCTTGACCACCGTCAGCAGCGACGACATGGTCGCGATCTCCTCGACCTGCTCCTTGATGAACCACTGCATGAACTGGTCGGACGCGTAGTCGTTCTCGGCGCGGGCTAGCGCGGTGAGGTCGTTGATCTGGTCGGCCACCCGGCGCTCCTGCGCCAAGGCAAGCTCGATCGGGCCGACTATGTCGGCGAAGCTGTTCGACGGCCCCGCAGCTCCGGGCAGGCGCACCTCGGCATCGGCATCGAGCAGATACTTCACCATCATCATCGCGTGGTCGCGCTCCTCGAGCGCTTGGCGATAGAAGAAGGCGGCCATCTGCGGCATCGTCAGCGCGTCGTAGTAGACGGCGCACGCGACGTACTGCTGGTGCGCGGCGAACTCGTTGCCGATCTGGACGTTGAGCTGTTCGACGAACTTCTGCGACGCCACCAGGCGGCCTCCTGTGCCTGCGAGATCGCGAACCGGGCCGCTCGCGAGCGGGACTTGGGCGATCCTAACGGGCCCGTCGCCGCCGACCGGCCGTGCCCCTGGTACCAAGGTAAGGCAAACCTAATTTGGCTGGTAGAGTGCCGCCGTGCCGAAACGACCCAAGAAGAAGTGCTGCAGCGACCGACCCCGCTGCAAGCGCTGCCCGATCCAGATGCTTGCGGCCGGCACACTCCCCGACGGATACACCGTGAAAAAGCGTCGGCTGGTCAAGGTCGGCAAGAGTGCGTCAGCCGGTAAGAAGGGCAAGCGCGGACGGCTCCCCGAGGCTGCCTGACGGCTCTCATGCGATCGGCACGCCCTGCCAGGTCCGCAGCACCCACCCGTCTGCGTCGGCGCTGAGCTCACACGTCACGCAGTTGCCGATCGGCTCGCCACCGTCGAAGTCGGCGCCGACGTTGGCAGCCAGCCTCGGCACGGTGTACTCGATCGCACCGCCATGGCTGATCACGAGCGCCGTCTCGCCCCGGCCGAGATCGGCCAGCGCCTCGAGCTCTCCCGACACCCGGGCAAACAGGTCGTCGGCCGTCTCGTCGGGGCGACCGACCCCGAACTCGCGAAGCGGCGTCCGCACTCGGACGTCGAGCCGCAGGATGCCGGCCGCAATCTCGGCGGTCTGCACTGCGCGCGCGAGGTCGCTCGACCAGACGGTCGCGATCCTCCGATCGCGCAGGGACTCCCCCAACGCACGCGCCTGACTGCGTCCGAGCGCCGTCAGCGACCCGCCGGCGTCTGGCCAGGCATCGACGTCGTACTCGGCCTCGCCGTGGCGGGCCACCACGATCGTCGCCGCGCACTGGAGATCCGACATGGCATCGAGGCTAGTCGCGGGCTCTACGCCGTCTCGCTAGCGGCCCAGGACGCGTTCGAGGTACGGATTGGCGAACCGGCGGTCGGGGTCCATCCGGTCGCGCAACGCGGCAAACTCGTCGAACCGCGGATAGAGCCGCCGAAGTCGGTCGGAGCCAAGGCTGTGCAGCTTGCCCCAATGCGGCCGGCCGCCGGCGTCGCGGACGATCGCCTCGAACGCCGCGAAGTAGCGGTCGCGCGCCATCCGGTGGTACTGGTGCACAGCGACGTAGCCGCTCTCGCGCCCGTACGCCGTCGAGAGCCAACCGCCGTCGGCCGCCGCGAATCGAACCTCGACCGGGAACGGCACCGCGACGTCATGCTGATCGACCCATCGGCGTAGCTCACCGATCACGTGCGGAACCGCATCTCGCTCCACGGCGTACTCGCTCTCGTTGAATCTCACCCGCCGCGGCGACACGAACACCCGGTACGACGCATCGACATACTCGCGTCGACTGATGGCCCGAGCAGAAAGCGCGTTCAGCCCTCTCACGGCGCGGGGCATCGTCGCGGCGATGCGGTTGACCCCCTCGAACACGCCATTCGAGAGCACCTCGTCGTCAAGCAGGAAGCGCCACCGCGGCAAAGGCCGCAAGGCGGCAGGCTCGTCGACGCGGTCGTTCTGTTTGGTCAGAGCGCGCGCGGTGTGCGGAAACCAGTAGAACTCGAAGTGGTCGTGGCCCTCGACGAGGTCCGGCAGCGCCTCGAGGACCGCTTCCAACGACGCAGGCGCCTCGACCGCGTGCAGCGCGAATGCGGGGACGGTCTGCAGCGTGACGCGGGTGATGACGCCAAGGCTGCCCAGCGACACTCGCGCGGCGTCGAGGAGGTCGCCGTCGTCCGCGCCGTACGTCACGATCTCGCCGCTGCCGCTGACCATCTCGAGCCCGACAGCCTGCGCGGCCAGGCTCGGCAGGCGTGCCCCGGTTCCGTGCGTGCCGGTCGAGATCGCGCCCGCCACTGTCTGCCGATCGATGTCGCCGAGGTTGGGCATCGCCAGCCCATGCTCGGCGAGCAAGATATTGAGCCGGTGCAGCGGCATCCCCGCCTCGACTGTGACGAGTCCGGTCGCCGCGTCGACGTCGACCAGCCGGGCGAGCCGATCGAGCTCGAGC
>DATIOH010000033.1:0-3212 GCA_035473375.1 Nocardioidaceae bacterium
CGTGGAAGTTGGCCAGACCGATGCCGCACTCGTAGTTCTGCTGGACCTCGCGGACGTCGTCGCGGAAGCGGCGCAGCGACTCGATCCGGTCGGTCGCGATGACCTTCGAGCTGTGCCACACCCGGGCGTTGCCGCCGCGGACGATCCTGCCGTCGGTCACGAACGAGCCGGCGATGACCGTGTTCTTGCCGACGCGGATGACCTGGCGGACCTCTGCGCGACCTTCGACGACCTCGACGACCTCTGGCTCGAGCAGACCCTTGAGGGCGGCGTCGACGTCGTCGGTCAGCTTGTAGATGATGTCGTACAGCCGGACGTCGACACCCTCGCTCTCGGCGGCGCGCCGCGCGGTCTCGGTGATCTTGGTGTTGAAGCCGACCACGATGGCGTTCGAGGCGGCCGCCAGCATGATGTCGTTGTCGGTGATGTCGCCGGCACCCTCGAGCAGGACGTTGAGCCTGATCTCGTCCTGGTCGAGCTGCTCGAGCGCATGGGTGATCGCGCCGAGCGACCCCGACACGTCGGCCTTGAGGATGATCCGGAGCTCCTTGGCCTGACCGGCCTGGATCTGGCTGTAGAGATCCTCGAGGGTGGCTCGACCACTCCCCTCCCCGCTCTTGGCCGCGGAGGCCGCCTTGCGGGTCTCGACCATCGTCCGGGCTTCCTTCTCGTCGCCGACGACGCGCAGGATGTCACCGGCCATCGGGACGTCCGACAGGCCGAGGATGACGACCGCGGTCGACGGTCCGGCCTTGGTGACCCGCTTGCCCTGGTCGTTCTCGAGCGCACGGACACGCCCGAACGTCTCGCCGACGACGATGATGTCGCCGACCTTCAGCGTGCCGGTCTGGACCAGCGCGGTCGCGACCGGCCCGCGGCCCTTGTCGAGCTTGGCTTCGACGATGGTGCCGATGGCGGACCGCTTCGGGTTGGCCTTGAGCTCCTGCAGGTCGGCGACGAGCAGGATCATCTCGATCAGCTCGTCGAGCCCGATCCGCGTCTTAGCCGAGACCGGGACGAGCGGCACGTCGCCGCCGTATTCCTCGACGACGATGCCCGCCTCGGTCAGCTCGGTCTTCACCCGGTCGGGGTTGGCATCGGGCTTGTCGATCTTGTTGAGCGCGATGATGATCGGGACCTTGGCCGCCTTGGCGTGGCTGATGGCCTCGAGCGTCTGGGGCATGACCCCGTCGTCGGCGGCGACCACGACGACCGCGATGTCGGTCACCTTGGCGCCGCGGGCACGCATGGCGGTGAAGGCCTCGTGACCCGGCGTATCGAGGAACACGACGCGCTTGCCGTCCTTGACGACCTCGCTGGCGCCGATGTGCTGGGTGATGCCACCCCGCTCGCCCGCTGCGACCTCGGTCGTGCGGATGGCGTCGAGCAGGCTCGTCTTGCCGTGGTCGACGTGGCCCATGACGGTCACGATCGGGGCACGCGGCTGGAGCAGCGACGGATCGTCCTCTTCGAACAGGACTTCCTTGGTCGCCTCGGCGACCTGGCCGTCCGTCTCGTCGAGCACGCCGGAATGGTGCGCAGCCTCGGTCTCGGCCACTTCGTAGCCGAGCTCGCCGGCGACGAGCGACGCGGTGTCGCGGTCGACCAGCTGGTTGATGGTCGCGAAGATCCCGCTCTTGATCAGCTCGCGGATGATGTCCGCCGGGTTGACACCCAGCAGCTCAGCGAGCTCCTTGACGGTGATCGTGCCGGGCAGCTCGATCGCGCCCCGCTCACGCGGATCCAGCGTCTGGACGCCGGCGCCGTTGAATGCGCCGTCGCGACGCGGTGGCTTACGGGGCCCGCGCCGGCCGCGCGTGCCGCTCCTACTCCTGGCCACGGGCTCCTCCTTCGATGGTCGTGTTCATGGGTTCGAGGCTCCCGGCCAGCGCATCGCGCAGGTCGGTCGGGAGCGGGGTCTTGAGCGCCCGGGCGAGGGCACCCTTGGAGATGGCTTTGTCGAGGCAGTCTGTCGTGCGGCAGACGTACGCGCCACGGCCGGCCGCCCGGCCGGTCTCGTCGAGCCGAACTTCGCCGGTCGGTGTCCGAACGATGCGCATGAGGTCACGCTTCGGGCGCACCGTCCGACACGCGACGCAGGTTCGATCCGGGGCGCGCCGCGGGGCGCCGACCGTCGCCGCCCGGGCTACGACGCCACCTCCCCGGATGGGACGGCGGCCGAGGCCTTCTTCGTGGCCCGCTTGGGCTTGGCTGCCGCCTCTGGTGCGGCGCCGTCGGTGGCGATGGCATCCGGCTCGAGCGCCGCGGCCTTGGCCGCGGCAGCCTTCGTCGTGCGCTTGGGCTTGGCATCGGCGGCCGCGTCGGGCGCCGGCTCGTCGGCCGTGGCGTCGGTCGTGGCGTCGGTCGTCGCGTCGGCGACCTCGGTCGTGGCCGCGGCTGCGGCCGCCTTCTTGGTGACGCGCTTGGGCTTCGGAACGTCGGCGTCGGCTGCAACGGGGACCTCGGGGGTCTCTGCCTCGGCCGACGGACCGGTCACGACCGCGTCCGCGGCGGCCTTTGCCTCGGCCACCGACACGTCGCTCCGGATGTCGATCCGCCAGCCGGTCAGCCGCGCGGCGAGCCGGGCATTCTGTCCCTCGCGGCCGATGGCCAGCGACAGCATCCGCTCGGGGACGGTCACGCTGGCGATCCGGTGCTCCTCGTCGATGTCGACGGAGATGACCTGGGCCGGGCTCAGGGCGTTCGCGACGAACAGGCTGGCATCGTCGCTCCACGGGATGACGTCGATCTTCTCGCCGGACAGCTCGGCGACGACGGCCTGGACCCGCGCGCCGCGCTGGCCGACGGTCGCACCGACCGGATCGAGACCCTCCTGGCGCGACGCGACGGCGACCTTCGAGCGGCTGCCGGCCTCGCGGGCGATGGCCTTGATCTCGACCGTGCCGCTGTGGATCTCGGGCACCTCGAGCTCGAACAGGCGCTTGAGGAAGCCCTTGGGCGTCCGGCTGACGAAGATCTGGGGACCCTTGGTCGAGCGCCGGACCTCGAGCACGAACGCCTTGACGTTCTGGCCGATCCGATAGTGTTCGAGGGCGCTCTGCTCGGTCGTCGCGAGGATCGCCTCGACGTTCTTGCCGACGTCGAGGATGATCGCGCGCGGCTCGACCCGGTTGACGGTGCCCGTCATCAACTCGCCTTCGCGGCTGGCGAACTGGTCGAAGACCTGGTCGCGCTCGACCTCGCGGATGCGC
>DATIOH010000034.1:0-7440 GCA_035473375.1 Nocardioidaceae bacterium
TCCACGCGCCGATCGCGGCCTCCTGGGCGGAGGAGCCGGAGCCGTTGAGCGTGCCGGAGACGCCAGTGCTGCTGCTACCCGATCCGCCGCCGTTGTCCTCGTTGCCCGCGCCGCACGCCGACAGGCCGAGTGCCAGCACGACGGCCGCCACTCCAAGCGTCGATGTGCGTGCCAGGGAGTTGCTTTTCACTATGGTCCCTCTCTGGGATCAAGGAAGCAGTACTGCTCTAACGTTTCGGACGCTAGAGATTTCAAGTAACCGGCCTGGTGGGGCCGGGTGAACGGACGATGAACGATCGGGGGCTACTCGGGCCCGCCTCGGCGGCCGCTGCGGAGGTTGGCGAACGTGAACGGCGCCGCAACGGCAGGCGTCCAAAGGTCGAATGGCCCGGGGGATCACCGGGCCGTCGTCCGACACGCCGCATCTCCTCGGCGACACGCCGGATTCGCACACAGCGAGTGGCCGTGTCGTCGCTGACGTAGCAGGGTAGAGGCGATGTCGTGGATCCCGCGGAGGAGGAAGTTGTTCATGCCAACCATCCGGATCGCCGCGCTTGTCGCAGCCGCCTCGCTGGTGGCAGCCGCGACGGCGGGGCTCGCCGCCGACGCCTCGGCGGCCGCGACTCGAGCGGCCTCGTCGATCACGGCGCACGCGTCAGACAACACCCCTCAGGTCGGACAGGAGTTCGTCGTCCGCGGCGTCTATGACGGCCCGGGCGCCGCTGCACACGACGTCAAGATCCAGACGTTCCGCAACGATCGCTGGCTCAACATCGACGGGGCCCGAGTGACCACCCGGTCTGACGGTTCCTACCGTGTCCGGCTGGTGCTGAACATCCGCGGCGTCCGCGATCTGCGGGCAGTCGGGATCGCCGGCGGCGACCACCGCAACGCCTACGCGCGCTTCGTCGTCGAGGTCCTTCCCTGAGCGGCGACAGACTTCCGCGTTTCAGATCCAGGACCTGGGCTAGACGCTGGCTGGGCGGGTAGCCGATGCTATCCCCCTCGGAGGGACAGGAAGGCTCGGCTGTGCGCGCTCATCCGCGTGGTAGCGACGACATGCCATCGGCTGTCGACGGCGAAGCACGCCCGCTCGCCGGACCGCGTGCCGAACCGCTCGCCGAGCTCGCCGAGCGGCACAACCTTCTCGTTCAGGACAATGACACCGGGCTGCTCGTCCACGACGCCGACGGAGTCACGGTGTCGGCCAACGAAGCCGCCGAGCGGCTGCTCGGGTTGCCGTCCGACGACATGATCGGCCGGGTCGCCGGCGATGCCCGCTGGGCCACGGTCGGCCGCTCGGGAGCGCCGATGTCGGCCGACGAGCACCCGGTCGTCCGCGCGCTGACGAGCGGCGAGTCAGTCCGTAACGCGATCATCGGCGTCCATCGGCCCACCGACGACGGAGACGGCGCATACGTCTGGCTCGAGGTCGGCAGCGAGCCGCTGATCGACGAGGGGACGAGCCGGCCGTACGCCGTGGTCTCGTCGCTGCGCGATGTCACACACCTTGTGAAGTCCGACCTCGCGCTGCGCGAGAGCGAGGCACGCTATCGGCTGCTCGCCGACAACAGCAGCGACGTCATCACCCGCACGACGCTCCGTGGCCTGATCACCTGGATCTCGCCGTCGGTGCGACATCTGCTCGGCTACTCGCCGCAGGGACTCGTCGGCGCCCCGTCTGCCTATCTGGTGCACCCGGAGGACCTGCCGACCGCCATCCGCGCCTACAAAGCCCTCTCCCACGCGTCGCCCGACGACGTGCGCACGCTGTCGCTTCGGCTGCGTCGCCGCGGCGGCGCGTACGTCGACGTCGAGGTCGCGCTGCATGCGGTCCTCGGGCCCGACGGCGATATCGCCGAGATCCAGTCGAGCACGCGCGACGTCTCCGCTCGCGTGGCAGCCGAGCGTGCGCGTCGCTCTGCCGAAGACGTTTTCCGGCTCGCGATGGAGCATGCGCCGATGGGCATGGCCGTACTCGGTCTCGACGGGAACTGGGTCACCTTCAACAGCGCGCTGCCCCGCCTCACCGACTACGACACGGATGCCTTCGCCGAGCTGTCGATGCTCGACCTCGTGCACGACGAGGACCGCCCGGCCTTCACCGCGGCGCTTCAGCAGATGCTTGGCGAGGAGCTCGAGGCCAGCGAGCAGAATCTGCGCCTGGTGACCGAGTCGGGCGGCGAGGTGTGGGTCGAGCTCAGCATCCGGCTGATTCGCGACGACGACGGCACGCCCAGCTACTTCGTCGTTCAGGTCGTCGACATCTCCGATCGGATGCGCGTCCAAGAGAAGCTGGCCCGCCGTGCTCTCACCGACCCGCTCACCGGCCTCCCCAACCGACTCGTGCTGCAGGACCGACTCGAGCAGGCCCTCGCCCGGTGCCGCCGCGACGGCACCCAGGTCGGCATCGTCTTCATCGACCTCGACCATTTCAAGAGCCTCAACGACGTCTTCGGCCACGACGCGGGCGACGAAGTGCTTCGGCAGCTGTCGGCTCGGCTGTCCGAGGCGGTCCGCGACGGCGACACCGCCGTCCGCCTCGGCGGCGACGAGTTCGTCGTGCTGTGCGAGCGCGACGTCGACCTCACGGGGGTTCAGTCCCTCGCGACGCGGCTGCAGACCGAGTTGAGCCGCCCGTACGACCTGGCCTGGGGGAAGGCGACGCTGTCATGCAGCTTCGGGCTCACCATCGGCAACGGCCCAGACATCGCCACGTTGCTGCAGCAGGCCGACGCGGCGATGTATCGCTCGAAGCGCGAGGGCCGCTCGCGCATCAACGTCGACCGCTCGGCGCAGGCCGTGGCGCTGCACGACCTCGCGCTCGAGACCGAGCTGACCCGCGCGGTTCGCGAGGGTGAGCTTCGCATTCACTACCAGCCAATCGTCGAGCTGGCCGACGGCACGCTGCGGGCGCGCGAGGCACTGGTCCGCTGGGCACATCCCACCCGCGGCCTGCTTGAGCCGGCAGCGTTCATGGCCGCTGCGGAGCAGAGCCGGGTGCTCACCGAGCTCGGCCAGTGGATGCTCGACCAGGCGTGCCTCGACGCGGCGCAGTGGAGCGACGACGTCGCGGTCTGCGTCAACATCTCCACCCGGCACCTCGCCGAGGGCGACTTCGCCGACTCGCTCGCGGGAGCTCTCGAGCGGTCGGGCCTGCCGGCGCACCGGCTGCAGATCGAGTTCACCGAGGACTCCATCCTCCAGGCCACCGGGTCGACCCTGACGGCCTTGGCCGACCTCGCCGACGTCGGAGTTCGGCTCTCGCTCGACGACTTCGGCACCGGCTACTCCAGCATCACCGCACTGCAGCGCCTCCCGATCAGCGTCTTGAAGATCGATCGCTCGTTCGTGCATGGTCTGCCGCACGACCCCGACTCGTGCGCGCTCGTCGACGGACTGCTAAGGATGGCGTCCGGTCTCGGCCTCGAGGTCGTCGCCGAGGGCGTCGAGTCGCCCGAACAGGCCGTCTGGCTCCGCGAGCATCGCTGCCCGCTCGTGCAGGGCTATCACTTCGGGCGTCCGGCCGAGCACACGATCGCAGCCTTCCACCGGCCGACCTAGTCAGCAGAGTCAGCCAGCCGCCGAGAACGACTAGTCGGCCGCGCTGGCGAGCCAGGTCGCATAGGCGTCGAACGAGTACGGACGGCCGAGGAAGTCCTCGACGAGCTCGGCCGCGTCCTTGCGGCCTCCGGCCGCAAGGATCGTGTCGCGATAGCGGTGAGCAGTGTCGGCGTTGAAGAGGTCCGCACGGTCGAACCCCGACATCAAGTCCTTCGCAATCACCAGGCTCCACATATACGTGTAGTACGCCGACGTGTAGCCGACCAGATGTCCGAACGACGCGTGGAAGTGGGTGCCGTCGACGAACGGGAATAGGTCGAACTGATCTTGCAGCTGCCGCACTCGCGTATCGATGTCGTCGACCTGCTCGCGGTGCAGCGCGTACGCCACCGCGGCGTAGAACATCTGCGTGCGCACTTGGTACGCACGCCCGAAGTCCTTCGCGGCTCGCATCTGCTCGACCAGCTCGGTCGGGATCGGCGTCTCGGCCGCGTCGGTCGCGAATGTCTGCAGCACGTCGGGATCCCAGGCCCACTCCTCGAGCAGCTGCGACGGCGCCTCGACGAAGTCCCACTCGGTGGCGACGCCCGAGAGCCGGATCCACGCCTGCCGCCCGCCGAGGACGTGGTGCACGAGGTGGCCGAACTCGTGGAACAGCGTCACCACCTCCGTGTGCTCCATCAGGCCGGTCGGGAAGTTGCAGACGAGGGCGCCCTCCGGCAGCTGCCGGCCGACGACGCCGCTCGTGATCGTGAACTGCGCCGCGTGCTTGTACTTGCCCGGGCGCGGGTGCAGGTCGAGGTAGATGCGGCCGATCTGCTGGTCCTCCTGCTGGCCGTCCTGGTAGACGTCGTAGACCGCGACGTCGTCGTGCCACGGGGCGGCATCGGACACCTCGCGGTACTCGAGCCCAAAGAGCCGACCCGTGACGTCGAGCAACCCGCGCCTGACCTTCGCGAAGTCGAAATAGCCCCGCGTCTCCTGCGCGTCGACGCCGTACCGTTCGCGGCGCACGAGCTCGGCGTAGTACATCGTGTCGGCGCGGTCGATGCCGGCGGCGTCTGGATTGTCTTGGCGGAGCCGGTCGAGCAGGGTCTGCCGGTCACGGCGTCCGGGCCCGTCGGCGGCGGCGACGATGCGGTCGATGAACTCGCCGATCGCGTCGCCCGTGCCGATCATCTTGACCTCGGCGTCGTAGCTGGGCCAATCGGGGTACCCGAGCAGCTCCGCCTTCTCGGCGCGAACACGCAGCAGGTCGTGCAGGATCTTCTCGTTGTCGGGCCAGGCACGCTGCAGGAAGGCGATGTGAAGCGCGCGGCGCGCCTCGGCATCGGAGGCATATGTCATGAACGGGTAGACGTCGGGATAGTCGGTGGGAATGGTGTGGCGCCCGTCGGCGTCGGCCGGATGTGCTTCGACGTAGTCCTCGGGCAGCCCCGCGAGCTGGGCCGTGGCGACGGTGATCGAGCGAGCGTCCTCGCGGATGTTCTTCGCGAACTCCTGCCCGAGCGACGTCTCCTGCTCGCCTAGCGCACGAAGGCGGTCGCGGACGTCGTCGGCGCGGTCGACGCCGGCCCGCCGATAGTCGCGCAGCGCGCGGCTCAGAACGCGCGCACCATCAGGATCGAGTGCTGACGCGTCGAGGCTCGAGAGCACGTCGTAGACGCGGCGGTCGAGCTTGAGGTCAGTGTCGAACTTGTCGGCGTCCTGCTCGGCGGCCTCGGCCTGTTGCCGGACGACCGGGTCGGGATGCACCTGGCTCATCAGGCTGCAGACGGCGTAGCAGTTGGCGAGCGAGATGTTGAGGTCGTTCCACACCGCCATGGCATCGGTCGGCTCAGGGGCATCGAGGCCTCGGAGCTGCTCGGCGAGGTCTCGCGCGGCGTCGAGCTGTCCGCCGGCGCGCTGGGCCAGCCAGTCGGTCCACGGCTCTGCAGTCGGAAGGGCGAGGGGGATCGGTGTGTCGCTCACGTTTGCACCCTAGCGACCGCTCCGGACGGTCAGCGTCTGCTTGCGGGCACGCGAACCACGCCGCGCTTCGCCTCGGGCAGGATCCACAGCGGGTTGGAGAACCCGGCGACTTTGCCCGACCCGAGGATGACCATCGCGCGGACGTAGACGCCGACCCCGGGCCGAACCGGCGTGGTCAGCCGACCGCGGCGGAGGCTGTGCGCCGGTCTCACGAGGGCCCGATTGATCGGCACGATCCGACCCGGGCCGGCGAGGTCGCACTTGCCGATGATGATGCGCAGGTGAGATCCGGCGGGAAGGTCGGTGGCGAGCACGTCGACGTCGACGACGCCTCGGTCGGTGAACTTCACGTGGCCCATCGGCGTTGAGCCGCCTGCGTTGAGATCGAACGCGCCGCCCCATCGCAGCGGGTCGTAGAACCACGCTCGACCGCCTTTGAGCGCCGCGCAGAGATCGGCCTGTCGCGTCGTCGGCGACCAGACGCGAGTGAGCCAGCGTCGCCGCTTCGCCATCCAGCCGGTGCCCTGATGATCGTCGGTCGTGCCGTTCGCGGTCAGGAAGACGCCGTTGCGGGCGGCCGCGTCGAAGATGCGACCCATCAGGAGCGGGTCGCGCCCGGTCCCGATCTCGATGACGTCGGCGCCTTGGCCTCGCGTGGTGATGAGTCGGCGGGCGAGGTCCTCGGGTCCGTCGGCGCCGGCCATCGGGTGATTGAGCGACACGACGGCGCCCTGGCGGTGAAGCCAGGTGACCATCTCGCGCTGCGCTTTGACCGACCGGTTCTTGATGGCCTGCGGCGACCCGTAGTCGGGCAGCCGTCCGGTGCCGCCGAAGGCGTTCAGGTGCATCACGAGCGAGATCTCGGCGGCCGCATACTGCGCCACCATCGGGTATCGATCGCGGTACGCGTCGACGACCGAGGCGAACTTCACGACTGGGTCGACATTCGCGTCGCGGCCGCGGTGGAACCTCAGCCGGTCGAACAGCGCGGTGGCGGAGCCGCTGTCGCGGACCTGCACCCCGAGGCGAAGCCGCCACAGGCTGGCGTCGTCGGCGACCGTGTCGGGCCACAGCGCCGCATGGTCGGCGCGGGGATCGAGCGTCATCGTGTGCCAGGAGCCCGCGTCGATCGACGGAAGGCCGACGACGCCGACCAGTCCGCGCTGCTCCGTCGACCGTCCGACGGGACCGCCGATGCGGTACTGAATGCTGTATTGGCCGGCGGGGCGTCCTGCGCGCGCCGGCCGGTAGCTCGACACGATCTCAAGGACGATGCGGGCGTTGCTGTCGCCCGAGACGAGCATGACGTCGACGTCGACGGTCGTGTCGCAGTAGCTCGTCGAGTAGATGACGTTCTGTGCCTTCGCCTCAGCCTGGTAGCCAGTCCATCCCGACCCAGGCTTGGCCGTCGCGGTGACGCTCATCTTCTGGCCCGACTCGTTGGGGTTCTCGGGTGACGAGACGAAGGACATGTCTGCGTGGGCGAGCCCGCCCGACTTCACCGTCTTCCAGGTGAGGTCCCAGTGACCTTCGGACTCATGCTGGCCGTCGAATGCGATCGCCTGTCGGTACCCGTGCGCGGTGCGGCGGAAGTCGTGGTCTGTCCACCAGATGACGTCGACGCTGTGTCTGCGCGCTTGCTCGAGATGCGCGTCCATGCTGGCGATGCCCTCGCTGAAGCTGCCGTGGATGTGCATCGCCATCGACACGGGATCGCGGACAGCCTTCGGGAACGGGTCGGCGTCGGCCCCGATGGGCATGCCGATCGAGCTGATGCCGGCCAGTCCGCCTGCGGCCAGCAAAGTACGGCGATCGATTTCGGCGTGCTGGTGCGCGAGCAACCGATCTCGAGGCCGGATGGGCCCGTCTCCCATCGCCACCTCCCCTTGGTGGTGAGTCTAGGCC
>DATIOH010000035.1:0-14075 GCA_035473375.1 Nocardioidaceae bacterium
CGGCCGTCACGCTCGCCGACATCCAGGCCGCCCGTGAAGTCTTGCGGGGCACCGCCCTCGTCACGCCGATGGAGGGATCGCGCTGGCTCAGCGCGATGACGGGAACCCACGTCACGATCAAGTGCGAGAACCTCCAACGCACCGGGTCGTTCAAGATCCGTGGCGCCTACCTGCGCATCTCGAAGCTGAGCCCGGAGGAGCGCGCGCGGGGCGTGGTGGCCGCCAGTGCCGGCAATCATGCCCAAGGCGTCGCGCTCGCCGCGCAGCTGCTCGGCACTCAGTCGACCGTCTTTATGCCCAACGGCGCCCCGATCCCCAAGGAGAAGGCCACCCGCGGCTACGGCGCCCATGTCGAGTTCGTCGGGACCACCATCGACGAGTGCCTCGTCCGGGCCAAGGAGTTCGAGGCCGAGACAGGCGCCGTGCTGATCCATCCCTTCGACCACCCCGACATCGTCGCCGGGCAAGGCACGTGCGGCCTTGAGATCCTCGAGCAGGCGCCCGACGTCAAGACGGTGATCGTGCCGACCGGCGGCGGGGGCTTCCTCGCGGGAATCGCCCTCGCGATCAAGGCCCAGCGACCAGACGTTCGCATCGTCGGCGTACAGGCTGAGAACGCCGCGGCCTACCCGGCGTCGCTCGAGGCCGGCTGCCCCGTGCCCCTCCAGCAGATGACCACGATGGCCGACGGCATCGCAGTCGGCTGCCCCGGGGCCGTGCCGTTCGCGGCGGTGCAGGCAGTCGTCGACGAGATCCGGACCGTTTCCGAGGAGTCGCTGTCTCGCGCGCTCCTCGCGCTGATGGAGCGAGCCAAGGTGGTCGTCGAGCCGGCTGGCGCGGCCGCAGCAGCAGCCCTCATGGATACCCCCAACGACTTCGAAGGCCCCATCGTCGTGGTGCTCAGCGGGGGCAACATCGACCCGCTGCTGCTGATGCGCCTGATCCGCCACGGCATGGCGGCGCAGGGCCGGTTCCTCGCGTTCCGCTGCCGGATCCCCGACCGTCCCGGCGGTCTGGCCACACTGCTGTCGCAGATCAGCGCGACCGACGCGAACGTGATCGACGTCGTGCATGAGCGCACCGCCGAGTCGCTGCCGATCGATCAGGTCGAGGTCGTGCTGCAAGTCGAGACTCGCGGACCGACCCATCGCGAGTCGGTTCTCTCACGCCTTCGCGACAACGGCTACGAGGTCAAAGTCTTCTAGCCTCTACCTCTGCAATGTGGATCCACATTGCAGAGGTGTGGAGTGCTCGTCAGCCGCGGAAGGGCTTCGCGCCGACGATCTCGACCTGGACGGTACGACCGTTGGGAGCGGCGAACTCAGCGGTGTCGCCGGGCTGCTTGCCGAGGATCGCAGAGCCGAGCGGAGACTGCGGCGAGTAGACGCCGAGCGACACACTGTCGTCGAGCGCGAGCACCTCGCGGGCGCCGAGCAGGAACGTCTCGGTGTCGGGGTCGCCGGCGAACCGAACAGTGACCTCCATGCCGGCCTCGACGACGCCCTTGTCCTCGGGGGTCTCGTCGACGCGCGCGCGGCTCAGCATGTCTTCGAGCTGGACGATCCGCGCCTCTGCCTTGCTCTGCTCCTCGCGCGCGGCGTGGTATCCGCCGTTCTCGCGCAGGTCGCCCTCTTCGCGCGCCTGCGCGATTCGCTGCGAGATCTCCGCGCGCGCCGGGCCTTTGAGGTTCTCGAGCTCGGCAACGAGTCGATCGAATGCCTCCTGGGTCAGCCAGACGGCTGAATCAGCGGTGGGCTGCTGCGTCACGGGGGTTGTGCTCCTTGGTTGTGGCAACGCCGGGCCGCACTCAAATGAGGGTGGTGAAGCGCGACAGGCGAAGTCCTCGGCCTACGCTCACGGGACGAGAGGTCGTCGTGGGCAAGTGAACAAGGGTATCAAGCACGGGGGTCGATGCGGCAAATTCTCGCCGCTTCGCCCGACCTGCATCGCCCTACCTGGATCGCCCTACCGGGTCACTGTCGGCAGTTGGTCACGTCGGCGCTGGTGGCCTCGCGATCGGTGCGGATCGTCGCGTCGACCTGCACCGATCCCGACTGTCCGGCGGGCACCGTCACATCCTGTGCGGCGACGAGCTCGTGGTCGCTTGCACGCGCCTCGACGGTGCAGACGACGAGGGCGCCGGTGGCTCGTTGCACGCTGATCGTCACGGCGATCTCGTGTGGCGACACGACTGAGAACGAGGTCACGTCGCCGCTCACGCTCGTGTTCGCATGGTGCCAGGCGGCCCAGACGAGCCAGCCGAGAAAGACGACGACGACCGCGCTGGCTGCGGCGATCAGCGCGAGCCGACGGCCGCGGGACGGGGTGCCGTACCGGCCGGGCGGGGTCGGAATGCGCGCGCCTGTCGCCATGGTCACGTCGTACCCTACGTGCATTGCTTTGTCTGCGCCGTCCGCGGGATTCAGCCGCGGGGTGGGCGGCGCTCGGCAGCGCCGAGCCGGCGTCCACCCAGCGAGTGAGGGAGTCCCGTGACCAACCGCCTGCGGCTGATGAACGTCCATGCGCATCCCGACGACGAGTCCAGCAAGGGTGCTGGGACGTCGGTTATGTATGTCGCCGAGGGTGTCGACGTCCACGTCGTCACCTGTACCGGTGGCGAGCGCGGTTCGATTCTCAACCCCAACATGGACCGTCCCGAGGTGCTCGCGAACATCACGAGCATCCGCAAGCAGGAGATGGAGCGGGCTCGCGAGATCCTCGGCGTCTCGCAAGACTGGCTCGGTTTCGTCGACTCAGGGTGGCCCGACGGCGATCCGCGCCCGCCGCTGCCGGAGGGCTGCTTCGGCCTGGTCGATCCCGCGGTCGCGGCCGAGCCGCTCGTCCAGCTGATCCGCTCGTTCAAGCCGCATGTGCTCACGACCTACGACGAAAACGGCGGCTACCCGCATCCCGACCACATCATGTGCCACAACATCACGATGCGGGCCTGGGCGACGGCCGGCGACCCCGACGCCTACCCCGACGCCGGCGAGCCCTGGCAGCCGCTCAAGGTCTACTACCACCACGGATTCCACCGCGCGCGGATGGTTGCGCTGCACGAGGCGATGCTCGCGCGCGGGCTCGAGTCGCCCTATGCCGACCGACTCGACGACTGGCCGGACGACCCCGAGCGCGATCGTCGAGTCACGACGCGGATCCCGTGCGCCGACTACTTCCCGATCCGCGATCAGGCGCTCCTCGCACATGCGACCCAGATCGATCCCGGCGGTGCGTGGTTCGCCGTGCCGCTCGAGGTGCACAAGGCTGCGTGGCCGACCGAGGACTTCGAACTCGCCGAGTCGCTGGTCGAGACCGAGCTGCCCGAAGACGATCTGTTCGCTGGCGTGCGCGACATCGCCGAGTCGTACGACGGCTCCGCACAGCGGTCCAAGAGCTCATAGTTTCAGCGCCTTGCGCGCGGGTACTTCGAGCGACAGGGCACGATAGAGACATGATCGCGCTCGTCAACCTCGCGACGTACAACCCCGACGACATCAAGCCTGGCTGGATCGCGTTCTGGATCGTGGTGGCGCTGGGGGTGGCGACGTTCCTGCTCTGGCGCAGCATGAACAGCCAGCTGCGCAAGATCAAGGCGCCGTATCGAGACGAACTCAACGCGGCTGGCACGGTCGACGCTGGTGACACCGACCCCGCTCAGTCACCAGCCGATCACCCGAACGACGAAAGCAAAGGTTCGACGAGCGGCGACTGACGCAAGGCGGCAGACTCGACGTCAGCGCCCCTCAATCGCCAAGAGAGGCCTGCGTCACGTTTCGCAGGCATGATCGCACCCACATCTTGGAGGACGCGATGGCCAACCGGCTCGTGCACGCCACGAGTCCCTACCTGCTCCAGCACAAGGACAACCCTGTCGACTGGCGCCCGTGGGGCGACGAGGCGTTCGCCGAGGCTCGCGACCGCGATGTCCCCGTTTTTCTCAGCGTCGGCTACTCCGCCTGCCACTGGTGCCACGTGATGGCGCACGAGTCCTTCGAGGACCAGCAGACGGCCGACTACCTCAATGAGAACTTCGTCTCGGTCAAGGTCGACCGCGAGGAGCGTCCGGACGTCGACGCGGTCTACATGGAGGTCACCCAGGCGATGACCGGACAGGGCGGCTGGCCGATGTCTGTCATGCTGACGCCCGACGGCGAGCCGTTCTTCGCGGGCACGTACTTTCCGCGCGAGCCGCGACACGGCATGCCCGCGTTCCTCCAGGTGCTGCAGGCGATCCAGACCGCTTGGGACGAGCGTCGCGACGAGATCACGAAGATCGGCGCCGACGTCTCGACGCATGTCAGGGCGTCGCGGCACATCGGCGCCGACGACGTCGACGCGACCGACCCTGACTCCATCGGCGTCGCCGCGATGGCAGAGCTCGAGCGGACCTTCGACGACGAGCACGGCGGCACCGTCGGCGCCCCGAAGTTTCCGCCGTCCATGCTGGTCGAGTTCCTGCTGCGTCGAGCGGCCCGCACGGGAGACGAGCGGGCGCTCGAGATGGCTGAGCGGACGCTCGAGGCGATGGCGCGCGGCGGTCTGTTCGACCAGCTCGGCGGCGGCTTTGCGCGCTACAGCGTCGACGAGCGCTGGGACGTCCCGCACTTCGAGAAGATGCTCTACGACAACGCGCTTCTCCTCCGCGCCTACGTCCACTGGTACCGGCAGACCCGATCGCCGCTGGCCGGCCGGATCGCGCGCGAGACCGCCGACTTCCTGCTCCGCGACCTGCGCACTCGCGAGGGCGGATTCGCGTCTGCCCTCGACGCAGACTCTGACGGGCGCGAAGGCGCCTTCTACGTCTGGAGCCGTCTCGACCTCGACACCGCGCTCGGGCCTGACGACGCCGCCATCGCGGCGACGCGATTCGGCGTCAGCGACCCGGGCAACTTCGAGGGAGGAGCCTCGACGCTTCGCCTCTATCACGACCCCGATGACTGGGTGGAGCATGCCGATCTCGTCCGGCGGCTGTTCGAGGAGCGGGCGCGGCGCACCCATCCAGCCCGCGACGGCAAGGTCGTCGCTGCATGGAACGGTCTGGCGATCGCTGCGCTCGCTGACGCCGGGATCGTTCTCGGCGACCCGCTCTATCTCGACGTCGCCGAGGCGGCCGCTGAGCTCCTCGTCACGAGCCACCTCGACGACACGGGACGGCTGTACCGGGTGTCCCTCGACGGCGTGGTCGGCGACACCGAGGGACTTCTCGAGGACTACGCCTGCACGGCCGATGGCCTGCTGACCCTGTATGCGGCGACGGGGTCGGCGCGCTGGTTCGAGCGCGCGCGGGCGCTCGTCGGTCGAGTGCTGGAGCGGTTCGCTGACGATCACGGTGGGTACTTCGACACCGCCGACGACGCCGAGCAGCTCATCAAGCGTCCCCAGGATGCGGCCGACAACGCGACCCCGTCCGGGCAGGCCATGCTCGCGGGCGTCCTCTTGCACCTGCACGGACTCACCGCCGACGACGCGTATCTGGCCAAGGCCGAGCGGCTGCTGCAGCGACTCGCCGGGCTCGCGGCGAAGGCGCCGCGGTTCGCCGGGCACAGCCTCGCGGTGTTCGAGGCTTGGGCGGACGGCCCTCGTCAGGTGGCGGTCGTCGGCGCCGATGGCGACGCCGCCCGACAGGCACTGGTGCGAGCGGCCTTCGAGCTGGCCCACCCTGGCGTCGTGATCGCCCAGGGCAGTCCGTCGGCCACGCCCGATGTGTCGCTGTTCGTCCAGCGCACACTCGTCGACGGACACGCGGCCGCGTACGTGTGCCGAGACTTCGTCTGCCAGCTTCCCGTCACCGATCCCGAAGCCGTCCGCTGACAGCCGCGGAGGCGATCCGCTTCGTTGGAGAGGTCAAAGGTTCCGCTGGGAGCGGTCACGACACCGCGACGTCAGGCGAGTGCGGCGAATCCGAAACCGACGCCGCGGACGTACCGTCGTGATGTGTTGATCACTCTCCTTCGTATGTCGCCGCTGTTGGCAGAGTTCGGCCCGACGTCCGGAGACGGCGGATGAAGGATCCGCGAAGTGACAGCGACCGGCTGCGCGATCCGATCGACCGATCAACGACGCCCGACGACGGCGCCGGCGTGCGAGCCGAGTCGGTGCGATCCCGCGCCGCGAGCGAGCGCCGCCGCAACGGCTTCATCGGCAGCGTGGTGATCGCGCTCATCGCGCTGACGGTGATCGTCGTGCCGCACTTCATCTCGTCGAGCCCGGTCAGCAACGGCGACACGGCGCCGATCAGCACTCGTCAGGGCAGCGGCTCGCTTGATCCGTTCGCGTTTCCGTGCCCCGCGGCCATACCCGTGGATCGCCAGTCTGAGCCGGCGAGCACGCTGACGATCGACGCCGGCGCAGTCTCGATCCGGATCTGCCCGGCCGTCGCTGCCGACGACGGCTTATCCCGGTCGGGGACATACTCAGACTTCGCCGCGCCAGCCGACGCCCTGACGAGCGGAATCCCTGCGTTCTATGCGTCGGCGGCAGACATGGGAGAGCCGCCGTCGGGATGTCCCTTGATGCTGCCGGCGGCGGACCCGATTGCGATCGTCGTGAAGTACGACGACGGTTCGACGCAGACCTTTGCGTTTCGCGACACCTTCTGCCTGGGCGCCTTCGTCGATGGCGACGGGCACTCGCTGGGCGGCGTTCTGGACGGATACCGCGCCGCGCTCGCAAAGCAGCGGACCAAGCTCGAGCCGCCGGCAGACCTTCCGGCTGATCTCGGTTGCGGCGACGCGAGTCCGCACCAGCCATTCATGGCGATGGGCGAAGACCTCGGGCTGAGCCAGGCCGTCGTCTGCTACGCGGCGAGTCGACCCACCGGCGTGGCGCCGGCGCCGGTTGCTCTCGACGACGCTGAGGTCGACATGGTGAACGCCGACTTCGCGGCTCGGAGCTACCGCTATCACGGCGTGTCGAACCCCGTGTGCACTGACGTCGGCCGGACCTCGCTCGTCGGCGTCAATGACTGGGGAGATCCGGTCTACATCTCGGACTTCGGTTGCGGGCCGATCATGCGGACTCTCGACGGCCGTGAGTGGACACCGGCGCCGTCTGTCGCGGACATCCTCGACCAGGCCAGGCCGCGCGCCCTCGCGGGCTAGTGCGAGTAGACCACCATCGAGACGCCGACGTAGTGGACCGCGAACGCAGCGATCGTGAAGCTGTGGAACACCTCGTGGAAGCCGAACCAACGCGGAAGCGGGTTCGGCTTGCGCAGTCCGTAGACGACGCCGCCGAGGGAGTACAGCCCGCCTCCGACGATGATCAGGGTGAGGACCGCGGGCCCGGCAGCGCTCGCGAAATCGCCGAGCCAGAAGAGCGATGCCCAGCCGAGCGCGAGGTAGACGGGCGTGTACAGCCAGCGTGGCGCGTCGTTCCAGAAGACGCGGAACGCGATACCGGCGAGGGCCCCGATCCACACCAGCACCAGAAGGAGCCGGGCGTCGCTGCTGTCGAGAAGCGTGAGCGCAAACGGCGTGTACGTGCCCGCGATCAGCAAGAAGATGTTGGAGTGATCGAGGCGGCGCAGCAGCGCTTCTCCGCGGGGGCCCCAGTGTCGGCGGTGATAGAGGGCCGACACGCCGAACAAGAGCGACGATGACGCGGCGAAGACCGCCGTGGCCCACCGCGTGGGTGCGTCGGGCGACAGCACGATGAGCACCGTCCCGGCCGCGACGCTGAGCGGGAACGCCACAAGGTGCAGCCAACCGCGCAGCCGTGGACGGAAATCGCGGGCTGCGTCGCGCAGGCGTTCGGTTGCGTCGGCGATCACGAAGTCCACGGTATGGCGCAATCCTGAGAGCCACACCGGTTACCCTGAGATCTGAGACCTGTGTGGCGGGCGAGGCGGGACAACCTTTCGCCGCCAGGTCGGTGCCATCTCTCGGCGAAAGTCTCGGGAAACAAAGGAGTCGATCGTGGCCTCTGTGGGCTCGCTTGCCTACGACCTCTACGAGCGACGGCTCCTACGCAAACTCACCCCGGATAAGCTGCCGCGCCATATCGGCGTGATGTGCGACGGCAACCGACGCTGGGCGCGTGCGTTCGGCGAGGAGATCGAGGGCGGCTACGTCGCCGGCGCCGACAAGATCGAGGAGTTCCTCGGCTGGTGCGACCAGCTGCAGATCAAGCTCGTCACACTGTGGCTACTGTCGACCGACAATCTCAACCGGCCGGTCGACGAAGTCGCCCCGCTGCTCCGGGTGATCGAGGACCTCGTCGACTCGCTGGCCGAGACCAGCCGCTTCCGACTGCTGCCGGTCGGCGCGCTCGACCTCCTGCCGTCGCAGACTGCGCAGCGACTGAAGGCCGCAGCCGACCGCACCGCCGACGTCGACGGCATGACGGTCAACATCGCTGTCGCCTACGGCGGTCGGCGCGAGCTCGCCGACGCTGTCCGCTCGCTGCTCCACGAGCACGCCGCGCGCGGCACGACGATCGAGGAGCTCGCAGAAGTCATCGACGTCGAGCACATCGCCGACCACCTCTACACCCGAGGCCAGCCCGACCCTGACCTCGTCATCCGGACGTCAGGGGAGCAGCGGATGTCAGGCTTCCTACTCTGGCAGAGCGTCCACAGTGAGTTCTATTTCTGCGAGGCCATGTGGCCCGACTTCCGGCGCACTGACTTCCTCCGAGCGATCCGCGACTACGCCGCCCGCAACCGCCGCTACGGCACCTGACCCGCCTCCTGCCGCATCAGATCCCACACCGCCGCGACATCTGCTTGCTCCGTCCACTCAGAGCCGATCGACACGCGGACCATCCAGCGGCCGTCGAGAACCGACGGCGTGAGAAGTGCCGCGCCGGACGAGTTGACCGCGTCGACCCAGCCGAGCGTGTGCCGATCGAGGTCGACGCCGTCGACGCCGGACGGTCGATGGCGCACGCAAACCGTCTGGAGGCGGACGGGCGCGACAACCTCCCAGTCCGGCTCGGCGCTGACCTGCTCGGCGAGCCACTGGGCGTTGGCGAGGTCGCGTCGCATTCGAGCCTTGATCGCCTCGACGCCGTCGAGGCGCAGGTGAAACCACAGTTTGAGGGCGCGGAAGCGACGCCCGAGCGGGATGCCCCAGTCGCGGTACTGCGTCACGTCACCGTCCGCGGCCGAGCGGAGATAGCTCGGATTGGTCGACATGACCCGGACCAGATCGTCGGGACGCCGGGTGTAGAAGAGCGCGGTGTCGAGAATCGTCCCGATCCACTTGTGCGGGTTCCATGACATGGAGTCGGCCTCGTCGAGGCCGTCGAACATCGGCCGGCACTCGGGCAGAAGAAGCGCGGATCCTGCCATCGCGGCGTCGACGTGCACCCACATCGCCGGTGTGCGCGGCCGGTGCACGACGGCGAGGATCTCGCGCAGCGGGTCGACGGCCGTCGTGCCGGTCGTTCCGATAGAGACGACGACGGCTGCCGGCACGCGTCCGGCTGCGATGTCGGCATCGACGGCCGCTGCGAAGGCGTCGCTCGACATGGCGTGCGTGCTCGGATCGGCGGCGACCAGCCGGACGTTGTCGCGGCCGAATCCGGCAAGCAGCGCCGCCTTCGGCACGGACGAGTGCGCCTGCTCGGTGGTGTAGACGACGAGCGGCGCGTTCGCGCTCTGCAGACCGCCGTGTTCCTGACCGTGGCCGGACGCCTGCTCTCGCGCACACAGCAGGGCGACGAGGCACGCGACCGACGCGGTGTCGTGGATGGTGCCCTTCCACTCGGCGGGCAGTCCGGCGACCTGCCGCATCCAGTCGCAGACGACCTCCTCGACTTCGGTCAACGCGGGCGCGGACTGCCACGTGATGCCGAGCGCTCCGATGCCGGACGACGCGAAGTCGCCGAGCACCGACGCTAGCGATGCGTTGGCGGGGAACCAGCCGAAGTACCGCGGGTGCTGGACATGGGTCAGACCCGGCACGACGATGTCGTCGAGGTCGGACAAGAGGGCGGCGAGCGGCTCGGGCTTGTCGGGCGGGACGCTCGGCAGCGCGTCGCGCACCTCGCCGGGGCGGACCGAAGTCTGCACCGGCAGGTCGGCGAGGCCGGTCCGGAAGTCGGCGATCCAGTCGACGAGCTCGTGGGCGGCAGAGCGGAACTCCTCAGGGTCCATGGCGGCACCGTAGCGGCGTCTCGATCCGGGTTCGCCGCGACGTCGCCGAGCGTTGTCCCCGCGTGTGGCGTGTCGTCATCTGCCGGGGGGTGAACGAGACGTAGCGTCAGAGAGAGGCCGCGCGCCCGCTCGGCTTCCCGGGAGGCACATCGTGCGAAACGCCGCGGGACAGGCACCAGACTGGTGCCGCCCCCGCGCGATCGGCTTCCGGCCCTACTGAAACTGAGGGCCGGGTGGGCGATGCCGCTCGGCCCGCGAGGAGCACCAGCGTGGCCGTTGCTGACGCCCGTTCCCACGATGCCGACTTCTCCGACGATCTGCAGGGCGAGTCGACCGCCCAACCCGGCGGCATCCGTACTTTCGTCCTCGACACCAGCGTGCTGCTCGCCGATCCGGCCGCTCTGCGCCGTTTCGACGAGCATCACATCGTCTTGCCGGTCGTCGTGATCACCGAGCTGGAGGGCAAACGAGCCCATCCCGAGTTGGGGTACTTTGCGCGCTCGGCGCTGCGATACCTCGACGAGCTGCGGATCCAGCACGGGCGGCTCGACCGACCGGTCTCGATCGGGACGGCCGGCGGCACCCTGCGAGTCGAGCTCAATCACACCGACCCGTCGGTGCTTCCCGCCGGCTTCCGCCTCGGCGACAACGACACGCGCATCTTGGCCGTCGCGCTCAACCTGCGCGCCGAGGGCGCGGACGTCACTCTCGTGTCGAAGGATCTGCCGATGCGCGTCAAGGCGTCGGCCGTCGGCCTGGCCGCCGAGGAGTACAGGGCGGAGCTCGCGATCGAGACTGGCTACACCGGGATGACCGAGGTCGAGGTGTCCGCGGACGCCGTCGACGGGCTGTACGACGACGGGACGCTCGACCTGCCCGAGGCGCGCGACCTGCCGTGCCACTCAGGAATGGTGCTGATCTCCGAGAAGGGGAGCGCCCTCGGCCGAGTTCTCCCCGACAAGTCGGTGCGGCTCGTGCGTGGCGACCGCGAGGCGTTCGGCCTGCGTGGGCGGTCGGCCGAGCAGCGGGTGGCCCTCGATTTGCTGCTTGACCCCGAGATCGGGATCGTCTCGCTCGGTGGCCGAGCCGGCACGGGCAAGTCAGCACTCGCGTTGTGCGCCGGCCTCGAGGCGGTGCTCGAGCGGCGACAGCACCGCAAGGTCGTGGTCTTCCGGCCGTTGTTCGCCGTCGGCGGCCAAGAGCTCGGCTATCTGCCTGGCAGCGAGTCAGAGAAAATGCAGCCTTGGGCGCAGGCCGTCTTCGACACGCTCGGCGCGGTGACGAGCACCGACGTCATCGACGAGGTGGTGGGGCGCGGCATGCTCGAGGTGCTGCCGCTGACGCACATCCGCGGACGCTCGCTGCACGACGCCTTCGTCGTCGTCGACGAGGCCCAGTCGCTCGAGCGCAATGTGCTGCTCACCGTGCTGTCGCGGGTCGGAGCCAACTCGCGCGTGATCCTCACCCACGACGTCGCGCAGCGCGACAACCTGCGGGTCGGGCGCCATGACGGCGTGGTCGCGGTCGTCGAGAAGCTGAAGGGTCACCCGCTGTTCGCGCATGTCACGCTGACGCGTTCCGAGCGGTCGCCGATCGCCGCGCTCGTCACCGAGATGCTCGAGGACATCTCGATCTAGTGCCCTGCGGGCGACTAGCCGACGGCTCCTGTCTCAAGCCAGGTGGAGGTTTGCGTGTGGGTCGTGCGGGCACGTTCGCACCTCGCACCACAGCCACATCTGTCACATCTGCCATATCTGTCACAGGCGGCACGTGAGATTTGTAATGTCCTGCCCGATCCACGACGCTAGTCGGGCCCCCGACCCCTCAGGAGTGGTCCGTTTGCCCGGCCGGCACATCGCCCCACGTCACAAGGCACCCCGATCGCTGACGCGGTCGGTGACAAGCCTCGTCGCAGACGTCGCGTCCTTGGTTCCCACCAACGGCGTGACGAGCACCGTCGCCCTGGTCGGCGCGGCCGGAGTTGCCGTCGGCGCGGGCGTGCTTGCGGTCAACACCGACAACGCCCCCGGCGCGGCGGCCGACATGGCAGCCGCTCCGAGCGCCGATGTCTCTGACGCCCTCCGGCAACACGTTGCGGCAGGCGACACCGGGGGTGTCAGCCGCTCCGTCGCCCGCCAGCCCCTCGTGTCCGTGCAGCGGGCTGACAAGGCGGCGGCGATGCCGGCGTCTCGACAGAACGTCGCCGGCGCGATCACCGAGACGGTCGCCGCGACCGATCCGCGGGACATTGCGATGGCGATGCTCGCCGACTACGGCTGGAGCTCAGATCAGTTCGCGTGCCTCGACCAGCTCTACATGCGCGAGAGTGGCTGGAATCCCTCGGCTGCGAACCCGTACTCCGGTGCGTTCGGCATCCCGCAGGCACTGCCGGGCGACAAGATGGCCTCGGCCGGCGCAGACTGGCAGACCAACCCCGCGACCCAGCTCGAGTGGGGACTGTCGTACATCCAGGACCGCTACGGAAGCCCGTGCGGCGCCTGGGCCTTCTCGGAGTCCAACGGCTTCTACTGATCCGGAGCAGATCCCAAAGTGGAGCCACTTTGGGGACCCGGACCGGGGTCAAAGTGGAGCCACTTTGGGGGCCCGGACCGATCCCAAACTGGAGCCACTTTGGGGACCCGAACCGCGGGGGATCAGGTTGGCGACGGGTGGGTCATCGAGAGGACGTCGAGGGCGGCGTCGAGCTGCTCCTCGGTCAGATCTCCGCGCGAGACATAGCCCTCGTCGATGACGACTTCGCGAATGGTCTTGCGCTCCTTGACGGCGCGCTTGGCGACGGCCGCGGCGTTCTCATAGCCGATGTAGCGATTGAGCGGCGTGACGACAGACGGCGACGACTCGGCCAGGGTGCGCGCGTGCTCGACGTCGGCCTCGATGCCGGAGATGCACCTGTCGGCCAGCAGTCGGGATGTGTTGCCGAGGAGCCGGATCGACTCGAGCAGATCGGCGGCCATCACCGGCATCATCACGTTCAGCTCGAAGTTGCCCGACGCGCCAGCGAAGGTGATCGTCGCGTCATTGCCGATGACCTGCGCGCACACCATCGACATGGCCTCGGGCAGCACCGGGCTGACCTTGCCGGGCATGATGCTCGACCCGGGTTGCAGGTCGGGTAGTCGGATCTCGCCGAGTCCAGCGCGCGGGCCCGAGCCCATCCACCGGAGATCGGTGCAGATCTTGTGGAGGCTGACGGCGATCGTCCGCAGCTGACCACTGGTCTCGACCAAGCTGTCGCGGCTGCCCTGGGCCTCGAAGTGGTCGCGCGCCTCCGTGAGCGGCAGCCCCGTCAGCTCGCAGAGGATGTCGATGACACGGGCCGAGAAGCCGGCGGGCGTGTTGATGCCGGTGCCGACCGCGGTCCCGCCGAGCGGGAGCTCGCACAGCCGATGCATCGTCGACTGGAGCCGCTCGACGCCGATCCGGAGCTGGGCGGCGTAGCCGCCGAATTCCTGTCCGAGGGTCACCGGAGTGGCGTCCATCAAATGCGTGCGACCCGCCTTGACGATGCCCGCGAACTCGCGCGACTTCGCCTCGAAGGCCGCGGCGAGGTGGCTGAGCGCGGGGACGAGGTCGCGGGAGACGGCGGCCGCGGCCGCGACGTGGATCGACGTCGGGAAGGTGTCGTTGCTCGACTGACTGGCGTTGACGTGGTCGTTCGGATGGACGTCGCTCTCCAGCGCGCGGGAGGCCAGCGTGGCCACGACCTCGTTCGTGTTCATGTTGCTCGACGTGCCCGAGCCGGTCTGGAAGACGTCGATCGGGAACGCGTCGTCGTGCTTGCCGGCGGCCACGTCGAGCGCCGCGGCCTCGATCGCCGACGCCATCTCCTCCGGCACGATGCCCAGCCGGCCGTTGACCCGCGCGGCCGCCGCCTTCACCAAGCCGAGCGCGCGCACGTGCGACGGCTCGAGTGGGGTGCCGGAGATCGGGAAGTTCTCGACCGCGCGTTGGGTTT